>CAKZLM010000030.1 GCA_937126915.1 uncultured Alphaproteobacteria bacterium | reverse complement strand
CCTTGAAGAAATTCCGTTTAGAAAAGATGTTGATAGCCCAATCATTGCGGTGGCGGACTTTATTGTGCCTTCACCACGCCTAAAACCCCATTGGGCCAGCATTTCTGACCAAGGGGGTTATCCAGATATTTTTGGCGCCATTAACGATGTAACAACTGGGGTGGTGGAAACAACCGTTTCTGATGATGGGGTGGGGCCAAACAATCGTTAAGGGCATAAGCAATTGGCAATTTATAACAGGGTAAAATGAGGACGTGATAGGGTGGAGCAAGCGGCGGTAAGAAAATTAGATGGCAAAAGGCGTGAGGGGCTGCAAATGGCCCGTCAACGGCTAATTGGTGCCTTGGTAATTTTCGCTGTTTGTTTCAGTTTTCTGGCCCTTCGTGCCTTAGATCTTGGTCTGGCTATGGAATTGGTTGAGGTGACCAAGCGCGATAGAACCGTGTTGCCACAATTAGCCAGCCGTTCAGAAATAATTGATCGTAACGGTGTGGTGCTTGCAACCAATATGGAAATGCAATCACTTTCAGCTGATCCACGCCAAGTGAAGGATGCCGCAGAATTGACCGATCGCTTGGTTAAGGTAATGCCTGACCTTAATTATAATCAGATTTATAATCGCCTAACATCCAGTGCGAAATTTGTTTGGATTAAGCGACAACTAACCCCGGAAGAGGTCTATAACGCCAACGCCATTGGTGATCCGGCGTTACAGTTTCATAAGGAAGAAAAACGGGTTTATCCAAAGGGTGCGTTAGCGGCCCATGTGTTGGGTTATGTGGGTGTTGATCGCAATGGCCTTGGTGGGATTGAGCGTTATATGAATGACCGCTTGTCCGATGAGGCCTATATTGAAGAGCCGTATCAGCTGTCTCTTGATGTGCGTATTCAGCATGCCTTAGAAGATGAAATGATGGCAACCATGCAAAAGCATGAAGCGCTTGGCGGTGCTGGTTTGGTGATGGATGTTCGCACAGGCGAAGTGTTGGCAATGGCGTCCTTGCCTGATTTTGACCCAAATAATGCATCGGCCAGCCCTAAAAGTCATTTCTTTAATCGTGCCACTCAAGGGGTTTATGAGTTGGGCAGTACTTTTAAAACCTTCACTGTGGCGCAGGGGTTGGATGATGGCACCATTACCTTAAACAGTCGATATGACGCAACCGAGCCGTTGCGCATTGGGCGTTTCCGTATTCATGATGATCACCCACAAAAACGCTGGCTGAATGTGCCCGAAATTTATGCTTATTCTTCAAACATTGGCGCAGCCCGCATTGTTGATGATATTGGCTATGACGAGCAGCAAATGTTTATGCGTGATTTAGGATTGCTATCACCAGCGAGCATTGAATTAAGCGAGGTTGGGGCGCCTTTATTGCCAGAGCGTTGGTCGCGGGTGCAAGGCATGACCATTTCTTATGGACACGGCTTAGCCGTTTCGCCTGTTCAATTGGGTAGTGCAATTGCCTCAATGGTGAACGGAGGTTTCCACAATCCAGCCACATTGGTCAGAAATGATGATAATCAACAATTGGTACAGGCAAAGCAGGTTATCTCGTCCAAAACCAGTGCACAAATTAGACGCTTAATGCGCTTGGTGGTGGAAGAGGGAACTGGCAGTCAGGCAGATGTCGCTGGCTATTTGGTTGGTGGTAAAACCGGAACGGCAGAAAAATCTGTGGCTGGTGGCTATAACGAAAAAGCGGTGATGGCGTCTTTTGTAGGGGTCTTTCCAATGGATGATCCGCGCTATTTGGTGTTCACCATTTTTGATGAACCTAAAGGCACCAAAGACACCTTTAACTTTGTTGGTGGTGGCTGGGTGTCAGCGCCAACGGTGGGACGGGTTATTGCCCGTATTGCACCAATGTTAGGAGTTAAGCCGCGCCAGAAACCGAAAGGTTTCCAAACGCTTTCATTACCTGTTGTTGAAGAAAATTTAAGTCATGAATAAGAAAGGTCGTCCCCAAAAAATGACTGAACAACAAGAAAAATCAATGCTTCTTTCTGATCTTTTGCCGAGTGAAAAGCTTGCCCAAGACGCAACGGTAAAGGGGTTGGCTATCGACAGCAGGCAGGTGAAAAAAGATTATCTCTTTGCGGCCATCAAGGGTGTTAAAGTTGATGGATATGATTATATCCCACAAGCATTAGAGCAAGGTGCCAGCGTTATCCTAACTGATAAGCGCGAGGATGAAGGCCTTGATGTCGGCTCAGCGGTTTTAATAAAAGACAATAACCCCCGTAAGAAACTGGCCGGGTTGGCCGCGTTGTTTTCCAAGTTCCAACCCGGTTGTCTTTCTGCGGTAACAGGGACCAATGGCAAAAGCTCTGTGGCGAGTTTTGCCCGTGCCATATGGCAGCAGTTGGGGCATTCATCTGCCAGTGTTGGAACCCTAGGAGTTGATAGTGATGATTATAAAATTGAAGGCAGTTTAACCACGCCTGATAGCATTAGCTTACATCAACATCTCTCTAATTTATCACAAGCAGGCGTTACCCATGCTGCCCTTGAGGCGTCCAGTCACGGGTTGGATCAATTTCGGGTTGATGGCTGTGATGTGAAAATTGCCGCTTTTACCAACCTAACCCGTGATCATATGGATTATCATGGGTCGGAAGAAGATTACTTTACAGCAAAGGCAAGATTGTTCACTGAGGTTCTTAGAAAAGATGGCACTGCGGTTATTTTTCTTCATGAAAAGTGGGGTGAGCGTCTTGTCGAAATGATGAAAGAGCGTGGCATTAAAACCATCACGGTGGGTGAAGATGCACGTTCGGAAATTTGCTTGTTGGATATTGAAACCAACGGACCGTCGCAATCAATCACCATTGGATATCGCACCAAAATGTTTGATTTAGAAATCCCGTTAGCAGGCCGTTTTCAGGCATGGAACATGGCGGTTGCGGCAGGCATTGTCATTGCCTCTGGCGAGAAACCCGAAGAAGTTTTTAATTGCTTGCCAAAATTAAAAGCGGTTCCGGGACGGATGGAATTGGCGGGCAAAACCCCATCTGGCGGCCATATCTATGTTGATTATGCTCATACCCCTGATGGTTTGGAACATGCCTTGCGATCAGCTCGTGGTATGGGCAGTGGCAAGTTAGGCGTGGTGTTTGGTTGCGGTGGTGACCGTGATAAGGGTAAGCGCCCGCAAATGGGTGAAATTGCCGCGCGTTTGGCTGATCGTGTTTATGTCACCGACGACAACCCGCGCAGTGAAAATGCCGCCACCATTCGGTCAGAAATTCTAGCCGCGTGCCCAGGCGCTGGTGATTTTTCCAGCCGCGAAAAAGCCATTGAGATGGCGGTTAAAGATTTGGAAGAAGGCGATGTTTTAGTGGTTTCAGGTAAGGGCCATGAAACAGGCCAAATTGTTGGTGACAAAGTGTTGCCGTTTGACGATTTCGCCGCCATTAAAATGGCCCTAAATGCTTTATCAGGGCAGGTGAGTATGGATTTAGATAGCTAGGAAAAAGAAAGAAGACAAATGCCAGAAACATGTCTTTGGACAGCTGCAGAAATTAGATCAGCGACCCTTGGAAAGGGCGGCGCAGATTTGATTGCGCGTGGGGTGTCCATCGACAGTAGAACCGCTGTTTTTGGAGATGTGTTTATCGCGCTAAGGGGCGCAAAGACAGATGGTCATGGATATGTCGCTGGGGCATTTAAAAAAGGCGCAACCATGGCCATTGTCGACACGCCGCCCAAAGGTGTTGATCCTGATGACAAGCGTTTGATTTATGTCGCTGATACCAAAAAGGCGCTTTATGATTTGGCGGCCTTTGCCCGCAAAAGAACCAAAGCAACTATCATCGCCATTGCAGGAACAGCGGGCAAAACCAGTTTAAAAGAATGTTTGGTTCCAGCACTTGAGCCAATGGGCAAAGCCCACGCTAACGCCAAAAGCTTAAACAATCATATTGGTGTGCCGTTATCACTTTGTCGAATGCCAGCCCACGCTTTAAATGGTGTTTTTGAGATTGGCAGTTCGCACCCCGGTGATCTTGAGCCGTTGGTGAAATTGGTCAATCCTCATCATGGTATCATTACCAATGTCAGCGCCTCACATTTTGAAGGGTTTGAAACAATGGAAGCGCTGTTGGCGGAAAAAGCCGTTCTAGCTGCACATGTTCAAAAGGACGGTTGCGTTTTTATTGATGCTGACTGCCCCAGTTATGAAGATTTAACCAACCTCTTACTGCGCCGTAAAGAACTGAAGATTAAGGCAATTTCAAATGCGCTTGAACAAGCTTACTGCCATGCAAAAAACATCAAACATCATGATGATTGCAGTTGTTTTGCAGCCAAGGTTGGTAGCCAAAATATGTTGGTCAAAATTGGTGTAGGGGGTGATCATTGGGTTAAGAATGCCCTGTTTGTGTTAGCTGTTTGTCAAACCATTAAGGCTGATTTAGGACGCGCGGGGCTTGCCTTGGCGCATATGAAGTCAGTGATTGGACGCGGGCGCAAGCATAAAATCCCCGTTTGGGATGGGCATTGCACCCTTATTGATGAAAGCTATAACGCCAATCCTTTAACCATGCGATTGGCTATTAAGCACCTTGGAAAGGCAAAGTTGCGTTTTACAGAAGCACGGCGTGTGGCGGTTTTGGGGGCGATGCATGATTTGGGTGATTTGTCTTATGAGGCCCATCGTGACTTGGTTAAAACCATTAAAGATAATAAAATTGATAAGGTTTTTGCCATTGGAGAAGATATGATAAAGGCCTGTGAAAAACTGCCAGATGGGGTGTTGGCAGGCAACTATCAAACCATAGAAGCCTTGTATGAAGACTTGCGAAATAAAGTGGTGGCAGGGGATGTTGTGCTGGTGAAAGGCTCGCATGATGTCAATTTATCCAGCCTTGTTAGTTTAATCGTGAACAAACCTTTTGGACGTTATGCCCACGGTCAAACCGTCGACATGAACCAAGGTTTGGCACGTGAAAGTGAGAGATGAGTGGTTTTAAGAGGCCGTAACTGATTGGAAAATAATGTTATTTTTATTATTAGAACAATATGTTGATGATTATTCAATTCTCAATCTTGTACGATATTTAACTTTTCGCACAGGCCTTGCTGTTATGACGGCTTTGTTGATTAGTTTCATTTTTGGGCCACGTATCATTAACGCCTTGAAGGTTCGTCAAAAGAAAGGCCAACCCATTCGTGAGGATGGACCCCAGTCGCATATTATTCAAAAAGCAGGCACGCCAACCATGGGCGGCTTTTTGATTTTACTATCATTATCAGCGGGAACCCTGCTTTGGGCAGATCTCAGAAATGATTATGTTTGGGCAGTTCTGATTGTGACCATCGGCTTTGGCATTATTGGTTTTTTGGATGACTATATGAAAGTTTCAAAAACCTCCAGCCAAGGTATTCGCGGTAAATATAAATTATTGATGGAATTTGCGGTCACTGGCGTTGCTGCTTATTGGATTTCAACCCTGCAGCCCAATACGTTGGCCCTGCCGTTTTTCAAAGATATCATCATTGATTTGGGTGTTCTTTATATTCCCTTTGCCATGTTTGTGATGATTGGCGCGGGCAATGCGGTTAATTTGACCGATGGCTTGGATGGCTTGGCAACCATGCCTGTGATCATTGCGGCTGGTACCTTTGGCATCATTACTTATTTGGTAGGCAATGCGGTTTATTCAGAATATTTGCAAATTCCAGCCATTCCGGGTGCCGGTGAATTGGTGGTGTTTTGCGGTGCCCTTATTGGCGCTGGTCTGGGTTTTCTGTGGTATAACGCGCCACCCGCCATGGTCTTTATGGGTGACACTGGGTCCTTATCATTAGGCGGTGCTTTGGGCAGTGTTGCGGTCATTACAAAACATGAAATTGTGTTGGCAATAGTGGGCGGTATTTTTGTTTTAGAAACCGTGTCGGTGATTGTTCAGGTGGCTAGTTTTAAAATGACAGGCAAGCGGGTATTCCGCATGGCCCCCATTCATCATCATTTTGAGGCAAAGGGCTGGGCAGAACCGACCATTGTTATTCGCTTCTGGATTATCTCGGTAATTTTAGCGCTGATTGGATTGGCAACGTTGAAGCTGCGCTAAAACGCTTATAGGAGAAAAGTGGCATGTTACCACTGGATAAATTTAAAGATAATCATATTGCCATCTTCGGATTGGGCTTGTCTGGTGTGGCTGTAGCACGTGCCTTAAAGGCCGTGGGTGCCACGATATATTGCTGGGATGATAACGAAGAAACCGTTGAGAAATATCGCGGCGAATTACCCATTGTTGATCTGTATAATTGCAGCTTTGAAGATATAGAAGCCATTGTCTTTCCGCCGGGAATGCCGTTGATTCACCCGCGTCCCCATGCTCTTGTTGGTAAGGCCATGGCAAACAAGTTGGGTGTTTATGGTGATATTGAATTATTTGCTTTGATTCGTGATCAGTTACCCGCCCATAAGGTGGTGGGCATAACGGGAACCAATGGTAAGTCAACCACATCGGCGCTATTAAATCATGTGTTGAATGAAGGCGGAATGACCGCTGCGTTGGGCGGCAACTTTGGTGTGCCAGTGATGGATTTGGACCCCTTACTAGAAGGTGGGGTATATGTGTTTGAGCTTAGCTCGTTCCAACTTGACCTGATGGAAAATTTGAATTGCGACATTGCTATGCTGCTGAACTTTGCACCAGACCATTTGGAGCGCCATGGCGGCATGGAAGGATATGTAGAAGCCAAGGTTCGCTTGCTGACCATGATGGATAGTAACAATCCAGCTTTCATTGGTGTCGATGATCAATGGTCGCTCTCGACTTATCAAATTTATGAAGGCAACAAGGTGCCTGTTTCGGTGCAACGCGCAGCACAAAATGGTGTTTATGTGCAATCAGGCATTTTGTGGGATGCCCGTGATCGTGCTGATGCAGGCCCTATTATGAAGCTGGAAGACGTGCCTAATTTGCCGGGGCTTCATAATGCCCAAAATGTGGCTTTTGTTTATGGGGCGGCCACCGAATTGGGCCTTAAAAAGGAAGAGGTTATTGCCGCCTTAAAAACCTATGTTGGCTTGCCGCACCGCATGGAGCAGGTGGCGACCATTGATGGGGTATCTTTTATCAATGATTCGAAAGCCACTAACAGCCATGCCGCGGTTAAGGCTTTAACTTCTTATGAAAACATTCAGTGGATTGCGGGCGGGCAATATAAAGAACAGTCCTTTGGTCCTTTTATGGGGGCGATAAAAAATGTCTCAAAGGTGTGGTTAATTGGTGCGGCCGCCAAAGATATGGCTGATTATTTTCAGGGTCAATTGGACTATGAAATTGTTGAGACCTTAGACATTGCTACCAAGCGTGCCTTTGAGGCCGCTAAACAAAATAACGGTACGGTGCTTTTATCACCGGCATGTGCCTCGTTTGATCAGTTTAAAAGTTTTGGTGATCGCGGGGATCAATTTAAAAAGATGGTGGCAGATATTGGTTCTGACCAATCAGGAGCGTAAAGTATGTTAGTCATTCGCTCGGAAAAAAGTGTTTTAAGCAATTGGTGGATGGAGGTGGATCGTTGGATGATCCTTATTCTATTAAGCCTTATTGCGCTTGGCTTTATGATGGGCTTTGCTGCCTCAACACCAGTGGCGGCAAAACTTGGTCTTAACCCTTTGCACTTTGTTACCCGCCAAGGTTTTTTTGTTATTCTATCGTTGGTTATGATGTTTGGTATTAGCCTGCTTGAGGTGCAAAACGCCAGACGCCTTGCGGTTATAAGCTTGCCCTTCATATTAATGGCTGTGGGGTTAACCCATTTAATTGGCCCTGAAATTAAAGGCGCAACGCGCTGGATACCACTGGGTTTTTTCTCACTACAGCCATCTGAGTTTTTAAAGCCATCGCTAATAGTTTTTACCGCGTGGATGTTGTCTGAAAAATATCATAATCCGCTTTTCCCCGGTCGGAAAATTGCGCTTGCCGTTTTTGCCTTGTCAGTGGCCCTATTAATTACACAACCCGACTTTGGGCAAACGATTTTAATTACTACTGTCTTCATTGGTCAATTGGTGTTAGCGGGGATGTCGCTTTATTGGTTGGGTGGCGTGATTGGCTTAGGTGCCATTGGTGCCTTTTTGGCCTATTTAAATTTACCCCACGTGCAACAACGTATTGATACCTTTTTAGATCCCACCAAGGGCGATACATTTCAGGTCGATAAAGCCTTAGAAGCGATCCAATCGGGTGGCTTAATGGGCCGTGGACCGGGTGAGGGTGAGGTGAAATTTAGCCTGCCTGATGCCCACTCTGATTTTATTTTTGCAGTGACGGGAGAAGAATTCGGTTTCATTGGCCTGCTGTCCTTGATGATTATTTTTTCCATGATAGTGCTGCGCGGTTTGGCAAAATTGGTTGAAGAAGAAAACCCGTTCATCATTTATGCGGTCAGTGGTTTGTTGGCCTTGTTTGGGGTTCAAGCCTTGATCAATATGGGTGTTAACCTAGCGGTTATTCCGAATAAGGGTATGACACTGCCGTTTGTTTCTTATGGTGGTTCGTCTTTAATGGCGATGGCCTACAGCATGGGGTTGGTTTTAGCCTTTACCAAGAAAAACCGCTTCCTTCAAAAAGGACAGTTTGTCGGCTTTGGCCAAAGGGGGCTAGGGTGACGATTAGGCAAGATCACGATAAACAATGCTTTAGCATCGTTATGGCGGCTGGTGGCACGGGTGGGCATATGTTCCCTGGTTCAATTGTGGCTGAGGAATTGGTAAAGCGTGGCCATCGTGTTGCCCTTATAACTGATCATCGAGGTGCGTCCTTTGATCAATTATTTAAGGGATTGGATAAAAAAATCATTCGGGCAGGAAATCTATCAGGCAGCTTAGTGGCGCGATTTAAGTCATTGTTTTCCATTGTTGTAGGTTGGTGGCAAGCACGATCCTTTTTGACAAAGCAAAAAGCTGACGTGGTGGTGGGTTTTGGCGGCTATCCAGCCTTCCCCGCAATGTTGGCGGCGCGCATTAGCGGTCGTCCGTTTTGCTTACATGAACAAAATGCGGTTATGGGCCGTGTCAATAAAGCAATGGCACCAAAAGCTAAGGCCATTGCAACCTCGTTTGAGGGTACGCAAAATATTCCTGCTGATGCTGTCTCAAAGGTTCACTTAATTGGTAATCCTGTTCGGGCCGCTTTTCGTGAAATTGAAAATCAAGATCAGAAAAACAAAGAAACCTTTTCAATTTTGGTTGTCGGTGGCAGCCAAGGGGCGCGCATTTTGTCTGATATTGTGCCAGAAGCCGTTGCAGCCCTTAATAAGCAAGACCAGCAGATACTTAATATCACCCAGCAGTGCCGACCAGAAGACGCAGTGCGTGTTGAAGCGCGTTATAAAGCGCTTAATATAGATGCTCAGTGCCCTGCTTTTATCGATGATATGCCGATGGCGTTTGCCGCGGCTGATATCATTATCGCGCGCGCAGGTGCCTTAACGGTTAGTGAAGTGGCCGCGGCAGGAAAAGCAGCGATTTTTGTGCCATTAGCCATTGCGGTTGATAACCATCAATATTATAACGCCGAAGCTTTAAAAAAGATTGGTGGCGCGATCATTGTTGAAGAAAAAGATTTTAACAAAGACGCCTTGGCAAGCGAGATGTCAGCATTGATGAAAGACCGTAAAATTATCCAACAAATGGCTAAGGCGTCAAAACAAGCAGATAAGTCAAAGGCCATCGAAAATTTAGCGGATATAATCTTGGATGTGGCGCAGCAACATAACCACACTAGTAAGAACAATAAAAGAGTAGCAGTATGAGAGAAATCCCCTTTGAAATAGGCACCATTCATTTTTCAGGTATTGGCGGCATTGGCATGTCAGGTATTGCTGAGGTCATGTATAATCTTGGTTATAAAGTGCAGGGCAGCGATATTTCAAATAATGCCAACGTGCAACGCCTTACCAAGTTGGGCATTGAGGTAAAGGTTGGCCAGGTTAGCGAAAATGTTGCGGGGGTTAGCGCCGTAGTGGTGTCGACAGCCATTCGTGAAGATAACCCTGAAATTATGGCGGCCCGCGAACAGTTTATTCCCATCGTACGCCGTGCTGATATGCTGGCAGAATTAATGCGCCTTAAATGGTGTGTGTCTGTTGCGGGCACCCATGGCAAAACCACCACCACATCAATGGTGGCAACGGTGATGGATGGGGGTAAGTTTGACCCCACGGTTATTAATGGCGGCATCATTAATGCCTATGGCACCAACGCCCGTCTTGGTGATGGTGACTGGATGGTGGTTGAGGCTGATGAAAGCGATGGCTCTTTCATGCGTCTGCCTGCAACCATTGCGGTGGTGACCAATATTGACCCCGAACATTTAGACCATTATGGCGATTTTGATGCCATTAAAGCAGCCTTTAGAACCTTCATTGATAAGGTGCCGTTTTATGGCGCTGCCGTTGTGTGCGTTGACCACCCAGAAGTGCAGGCGATGATCCCGCATATCTCGAACCGCCGCGTGGTGACCTATGGCTTAAAAGCGCAGGCAGATGTGCGCGCCATTAATGTCAAATTTACAGGCGGTGCGGCCCATTTTGATGTGCAAATTTCCAATCATGTTAAAAGTGATGAGCGTATTATTGAAGGGTTCCGCTTACCCATGCCCGGTATCCATAATGTGCAAAATGCCTGTGCCGCCATCGCCGTTGGCCTTGAAATGCGCATGAGTGATGATCAATTACGTCAGTCTTTCGCAGGGTTTCAGGGGGTTAAGCGTCGTTTCACCCATGTGGGTAAGGTGGATGGCATCACCATCATTGATGATTATGGTCATCACCCCGTTGAGATTAGTGCGGTGTTAAAAGCCGCCCGTGACAGCCATGATGGTCGTGTAACAGCCGTGGTGCAGCCACATCGTTATACCCGCCTAAAAAGCTTGTTTGATGATTTTTGCGCCGCCTTTGGCGATGCCGATCAGGTAATAGTAGCACCAGTTTATGAAGCAGGTGAGCAGCCCATTGAGGGGGCCGATCACCATGCCCTAGCGGCAGGCCTACAGGCCCGTGGGCATCGCAGTGTTTTCACCATTGAAGGTGCCGATGACCTAGCCGCCAAGGTAAAAGAAATTTCTGAAACGGGTGACATGGTTGTGTGCCTTGGGGCAGGCAACATTACCCAATGGGCCAATAACCTACCAGATGATTTAAAAAAATTGGGTTAAAGTAAAATGATGGCACAGGTGAAGCAGCATGAAAGCTTAACTGATCGCTTACCGGCGGTTAGGGGTAGCCTTGTGCCGAATGCTGATTTATCCAACATGATCTGGTTTCGCACCGGTGGCCCCGCTGAGGTATTGTTCAAACCCGCTGACCTTGATGATTTACAGCAGTTTTTAAAAAATTTACCTGCGGATATTCCTGTCTTTATGGTGGGTGTCGGCTCCAACCTTTTGGTCCGTGATGGCGGGGTTGATGGGGTTGTTATTAAACTGGGTAAGCCCTTTGCCCATATTAACATTGATGGCTGCAAAGTTACCGCAGGTGCAGGAGCTATAGATATAACCGTGGCCCATAAATCCGCTGAGGCAGGCATTGGTGGGTTAGAGTTTTTGCGCGGAATTCCAGGCACCATTGGCGGTGCCATCAAAATGAATGCAGGGGCCTATGGTCGTGAAGTGGCGGATGCCTTAACCCAAGTGACCATCATCACCCGTCAAGGTGAAGTTAAAACCTTAAGCCACAACGATTGTGATTTTAGATACCGCAAAAGTGCCATTGGTGATGACATGATCGTGGTAGAGGCCACCTTTGAAGGAACCAAGGAAGATAGCCATGTTGTCATAGAACGCATGGAAGCAATCAATAAAGCGCGCGAGGAAAGTCAGCCGCTTAGAACCAAAACAGGTGGCAGCACGTTTAAAAATATTGTCGGCAACGATGACGGCGAGAAAGCCCCGATCAGTGCTTGGCAATTGGTTGATCAAGCAGGCTGTCGCGGTCTTTCTGTTGGTGATGCACAGGTCAGTGAAAAGCATTGCAATTTTTTGATTAATCATGGTGGGGCCTCTGCCCATGATTTGGAAACATTAGGCGAGTTGGTGCGTGAAAAGGTTTTGGATAAAACTGGGCATCAGTTGCATTGGGAAATTAAACGGGTTGGCAAGTTTGTTAATGGTCGAGAGGTTGAGGTTAAAGTGGGGATAAAATCATGAAGCAAATGAAAGCATCTTTAGCCAAAAATTGGCGCCTGATGTTGATGGTTGTGGCCTTGGTGTTGGTGACATCGGTTTATTTCCTGATGCCTTGGCATATGTGGCAAAAGTCGGTAATGAATGATGTCATGGAAACCTCGGCCAAAACCGGTTTGGCCCTTGCCACCATTGATGTTAGCGGTGCTGAACGAACCTCACCCCATTTAGTGAGAGAGGTCATGGGCATTGGTTACGGTGATCCGATGATGAAGGTGGATGTAACGGACATTAAGCTTAATGTGGAAACCCTGCCTTGGGTTAAAACTGCGCGTGTTAGCAGACAGTTGCCCGATCGCATTGACATTAAAATCACCGAACGCCAACCCTTTGCCATTTGGCAATTAAATGGTCGACATCATTTGATTGATGAAGAAGGTGTTGTCATCAAAGATGAAAATTTGGAAGAATTTTATGGCTTACCCTTTGTGGTAGGTAAAGGGGCACCGCGAGCAGTGGCAAGGCTTTATAATATCATCTCAACCGCCCCGGATATGATGAACCGTGTAAAGGCCGCCATTCGTGTTGGTGAGCGCCGTTGGGACGTGGACTTTAGCACAGGCATGCGCCTTCGCTTACCCGAAGAAGAACGAGATTACGGCCCCAATGAAGCGTGGGAGCAATTTTTAAACTTGGATCAAGAACATCGCATTTTGGATCGTGAGATTGAGGTATTTGATATGCGCCTCAAAGACCGCATGATTGTGAAACTAACCGACGAGGGAACAGCTGTTTTAGAAGCGCGTAAAGAAGAAGCCAAACAGCCAACGAAAAAAACATTATAAAACGCCTAAGGTAAAAGGGTGATTTAATTGGGTGTGAAGAAACAAACAAGATGAACACGGAAACTCAAAAACGACAAGGCCGCGATTTAAAATTGGTCACTGCGCTGGATGTGGGAACCAGCATGGTGCGTTGTTTAATTGCCAGTGTTGATGATGCTGGTCATATAAAAGTCATCGGCACGGGTAATTATGTCTCGGCTGGTGTTGAAAAAGGCGCTGTTGTTGACCTTGCCGCTGCTGAACACAGTATCCGCGCAGCAGTGGACCGTGCCGTTAAAATGGCTGGGGTTAACATTGACAGTGTCATTGTTAACCTGTCTGCATCCAGCCAAAAGTCTAACATCAAAGAAATTAGTGTTAATATTGCGGGACAAGCGGTAGAGCAAAGCGATGTGAACCGCGCCCTTAAAGAAGTTGCACGCGATGTTGATCCGGGCGATCAATTAATCGTTCATGCGTTTCCAGCTTGTTATTCCTTGGACGAAGCTGTTGGGGTTGCCGATCCCGTTGGTATGTATGCTGATAATTTATCGGTGGCCCTTAATCTGATCACCGCTGGGTCTGGTCCTATTCGCAATCTTGAAAGCTCTGTCGGACGGGCCCATTTGGGTGTTTCGCGCATGGTCTCTTCGGCTTATGCCTCAGGTTATGCTACCTTAGTGGGTGACGAAATGGATTTGGGGGCCGCCGTTATTGATATGGGGGCAGGGTCAACCAATATTGGTGTTTTTGCCAAGGGTGCGTTGGTTTATTGTGCCGCAGTTCCCATTGGTGGGGCAGATTTAACCCGTATCATTGCCCGTGATCTTTTAACCCCCCTTGAAGATGCCGAGCGGATCAAAGCTCTTTACGGCAGTGTAGCAACCGCCAGACCTAATGTGCAAGATGTGATCAACATCCCAACTCTGGGTGAAAGCACCGCAGCGCAAGCGGGCCACCAACAAGTAACGCGCTTACAAATTGCCCAAGCCATTGAGCCGAAATTGATCGAATTATTTGCGGCTGTGAATGACAAGTTAAATGAAAGCGGCTTTGGTCATGTGATGGGTAAACGGGTGGTGCTAACAGGCGGTGCAAGCCAATTAAGCGGCGTGCAAGAATTAGCCCAGCGTCATTTAAATAAACAAGTTCGCATTGGCCGCCCAACCCGCCTAAAAGGCTTGCCAGAAAAAGCCTATGGTGAAGATTATGCCACCTGTGTGGGGTTATTGTTATACGCCTTGCGTGCGCCGATGGAACTGGGCGAGCAAAATGCTCGATCAAAAGGCTCTCATCATAAAGAGGGTGGAGGATTTTTTTCTAGTATTAGTAATTGGTTACGCGAACGTTTTTAGGTAACTTAAAATCAAGTGCTGACCAAACGTTCGTAAGTTTATATGATAGCAAGAAGCAATTGGGGAAAATGAAACAGGGCCCCATTGGTAAAAGTAATAGCCAAAGTTGGCGAAGGGAGACCGCAATATGTCGATTGAATTAACCATGCCGGAATTAACGGAAATGACCCCGAAAATTACCGTGGTGGGTGTGGGTGGCGCAGGTGGTAATGCCATCAATAATATGATTGAAGCTGACCTGCAAGGTGTGGATTTTGTTGCAGCCAATACGGATGCGCAGGCTTTATCATTGTCAAAGGCAAGCAACACCATTCAATTGGGCAGTCAAATTACCCAAGGTTTGGGTGCGGGTGCAAAGCCAGAAGTGGGTAAAGCTGCTGCAGAAGAAAGCCTTGAAACCCTAGAAGACATGCTAGACGGTGCCCATATGGTGTTTATCACCGCCGGGATGGGTGGCGGCACTGGAACGGGCGCTGCGCCTGTTGTGGCCAAAATGGCTAAAGAGCGCGGCATATTGACCGTTGGCGTGGTGACCAAGCCTTTTCATTTTGAAGGTTCGCGTCGTATGACCATTGCTGAGGCTGGTATTACTGCCCTGCAAGAATATGTCGATACCCTGATCATTATCCCTAATCAAAACCTGTTTCGTATTGCCAATGAGAAAACCACCTTCGCCGATGCCTTTTCAATGGCTGACCAAGTGTTGCATTCTGGTGTGCGTGGGATCACCGACTTGATGGTTATGCCGGGCCTTATTAACCTTGACTTTGCCGATATCAAAACCGTGATGAACAGCATGGGTAAGGCGATGATGGGCACGGGCGAGGCAGAAGGCGATAACCGCGCTGTTAATGCGGCAGAAGCAGCGATTTCTAACCCATTGTTGGATGAAGTGAACATGCAGGGTGCCAAGGGTGTTATCATTAACATCACCGGTGGTATGGATCTGACCTTGTTTGAGGTGGATGAAGCGGCCAATTATATTCGCAGCCAAGTTGACCCAGATGCCAACATCATTGTGGGCTCGGCTTTTAATCCTGAACTTGATGGCAAAATGCGGGTCTCTGTGGTTGCCACTGGTTTGGAAGAAGGGGCGGGTCATCAGGATATGCGCTCGCAACCGATGCCGCAGCGCACCATGACAGCGGCGCCAAGCGCCAAGGTTGAAGCACCACAGCCTGTAGAAGCTAAACCAGAAGTAAAAACGGAAGAAACGCCTGCACCAAAAGAAACAACTGACGAGCGTTTTGATATTAGTCCCGATCAAATTGATGTGCCACAGCAAGAAGAGGCACCTAAAGCTGAGGAAAATTCGTCTGAAGAAGCGTCTTCTAAAGAAGATGTCGCAACCCCAGAGGTTAAGGATGATCAATCCCGTTCAGCGGCACCTGAAGCACAAGAGGCGCCTCAATCACAGATGGAATTAGAGCAACAAGAGAAGGCCCGTCAAACAGGTGATGTTTTAAATAAGGTGGCTGAATTGGTTCAGTCTGATACGCCACTAAACACCGACGATCATGATGACGAGCCAGAGCAACAAGCCAGTGAGCCGCAAGAAACCAAGGAAGATGAGGACGCTTTAGAAAAAACCGTTCAGTCTGATGGATTTGTGGCGGCAGAGCCGGTTCAGCCTAAAAAGGTTGCGGAACCAAAAGGCCAGCCTGATGCAAAAGCAGCAGAAGCCTTTATGGCAGGACCTGCAGGCGTTACGAGTGATGAAAAAGCCGAAGAAGGTGCCACCTCTGAGGCAGCACCACAAGCAGCAAAACCTGCAGGTAATTTGTCTTTGTTTGAGCGTTTAACGCAAAACTTTAGAAACAGTGACCAAGGTGAAGAGGCCCCGCGCGCGGAACCTAAAATTGATAGCGCCAGCTCTAAGCCTTCTGAAAAAAAATCAAATGATGATGACGATGACGATGATTTGAATATCCCATCATTTTTGAAGAACAATTAATTATCGCCTGATGATAATAAGGAAAAGAAAAGCGGCTTTCGGGCCGCTTTTTTTATTTCATCGTTTGGATCAAGTTCGTTAAAGCCAGCTTGATGTTTGGGGACAATCCATCAAAGTCTTCTATGCGATCACGCATTTTTGCTCTATCAATGCTGGTGTCCACATTTTGGAAATGCTTGCTATCATAAAAGTCCGAAACTTTGGCACCAAGGGCTTTGGCAAAAAAATACAGTTTACCAGCGCTGATGCGGTTTGTTCCTGATTCATACTTTTGGACCTGTTGATAGGAAAGGTCTAGAACAGCGGCTAAGTCTTGCTGGGTCATACCTTGTTGGGTTCTCAATTCTCGTAATTTTTGACCGACAATTTTATCCATCTGTTTCATTAAATCGCTAGTGATTGCGTTCATTTAGTCTCCAATAATATGCCAAAGGCACAGATAACGGTAAAAAAGCAGCATATTCTGCCCTTTTTTTGCCAAAACTTATGAGTATTACGATTGCCAAGATAGGGGGGTATCGTGCTATAGTCCCGACGAATCTTAGCTGTTGGCTGTTGTCGCTTTTCAGCATAATAAATGTAAAGTATAAATTGTGTGGAAAAAGTCTAATACAAGGGCTGTCACAAAAATTTAGCAAATCGAATTTGGAGCTGGTCTGGAATGGATCTTAAACGACTTGGTCAAGCCTTAAAAATAGGTGTTATTGTGTCTGCAGTGGGTGGTCTTTCTGCCTGTTCAAGCACCGGTGAAGATACCTACGTGGCGCGTGATGTTAATACACTGTATCACATGGGCGTTGGCCGCATTGAAACAAAGCAATATTCTCTTGCTGCGGCGGTGTTTGATGAAATTGAACGCCAGCACCCTTATTCGGTATGGGCGCGTCGCGCCATGTTGATGGGGGCCTTTGCCCATTACCAAGCCAATAATTATGACGATGCCATTTTGGCGGCTGAACGCTTCTTGCAATTGCACCCTGGTAACAGCGGTGCGCCATACGCCTATTATTTAATCGCCCTTTGTTATTACGAGCGCATCACCGATGTTGGTCGTGATCAAAAAGTTACCCAGCAAGCGATGGATGCCTTGCGTGAGGTTGCCTTGCGTTTTCCTGATACCGAATATGCTAAAGATGCCAGCGTGAAATATGAAATGACCCTTGATCATTTGGCGGGTAAGGAAATGGAAATTGGTCGTTTCTATCAAAAGCGTGGTCAATATTTGGGTGGCATTTTGCGCTTTAAAGAAGTGGTTGAAAAATATGAAACCACATCGCATGTGCCTGAGGCATTGTTCCGTTTGGTTGAATCATACCTTGCTTTAGGTGTTGATCCAGAGGCGGTTCAGGTTGCCAATGTGTTGGCGCATAACTATCAAGGTGATGAGTGGTATGAACGCGCTTATAATTTATTACAGCGCGAAAATGTCATTTCAGATCAGGGGATCGTTGATCGTGCCTTGCAGCCAACGGTTCGTGGTGATCGCATTGACCAGCAAAGTGGCACACAATAAATAACCGCATTTCAGGGGGGTAATGGCGGCTATGCTCACACATTTGAGTATCCAAAATGTGGTGTTGATTGACCGTTTAGATTTACCCCTAAACGCGGGCCTTTCAGTATTAACGGGTGAAACTGGTGCTGGTAAGTCTATCTTGCTGGATGCTTTGGGCTTGGCAACGGGTGCCCGTGCCGATGCGGGGTTGGTGCGCGCGGGACAAGAAAAGGCTGTTGTTACAGCCGCCTTTGATGTGCTTGATCTAAAAAGCTTTAATGCCTTGTTGGAAGCGGTTGATCTTCCCCCTTGTGAGGGCGATGCCATCTTACGACGTACCCTAAATAATGATGGCAGAAGCAAAGCCTTTTTCAATGACCAACCTATTAGCGTGACCCTTCTTAAAACCCTTGGCACTTTTTTGGTTGAGGTGCATGGCCAGCATGATGACCGCGGTCTTTTAAATCCTGCAGGGCATCGTCACTTGGTTGATGCTTACGGTGGGCATAACGCGCTTTTGGTTCAGGCAAAAGAAATCTATCAGTCCCTTATCGCCTTGGAAGAAGAATTAGCGGCGAAACGCCAAGAAATTGAAGCAGCGCGGTTGGATCAAGAATATTACCAGCACAGTGTTGAGGAGATTAGAGAGCTTAATCCCCAAAAGGGCGAGGAGCAACAATTGGCCGATGAACGCCAGTTGATGATGCAAGGCGAAAAGGCTGTTGAAGACATTTCAGATGTGATCAAGCAATTAACCGATAAAACTGATGTTGAGGCAGCCGTGCGGGGCGCGTTGCGCACGTTGTTAAGATTTGAAGATGCCCTTAAAACCCGCATCGAACCAGTTCTAGAAAATTTTGATCGCGCCTTGCAAGACATTGATGATGGCATCAAACAGTTAGAGCAAAGCCTGTATGATTTGGAATTTGACCCTGACCAGCAAGCGGGTGTGGAAGAGCGCTTGTTTGCCATCCGTGCGCTTGCTCGTAAGCATAAATGCCTGCCAGATGATCTGCCAGATTTGGCGGATAAGATGGAGGGTTTTTTGACCGCGGTTGTTGAGGGGGATGAGGAAATCGCTCGCCTTGAAAAAGCGGTGGCAGAGGCCGATGCGGCCTTCATTAAGGCGGTTGAGACCTTGCGCCAAGCGCGGGTTGATACAGCGGCTAAATTGGACGCTGCCGTACAAAAAGAACTGCCTGATCTGAAACTGGAAAAGGCACGCTTTCAAACCAGTGTGCAGCCGTTGCCACGTGAACACTGGAGCGGCGAGGGCGGTGATAAGGTTGAATTTTTGGTCTCGACAAATCCAGGGGCTGAGTTTTCGCCAATGTTAAAAGTGGCTTCGGGCGGCGAAATGAGCCGTATCGTGCTGGCCTTAAAAGTGTGCTTATTGGAACGCGGTGGTGCGCCCACAATGATATTTGATGAGGTTGATAAGGGTATCGGCGGTGCCACGGCAGATGCCGTGGGTGAGCGTCTATATCGCTTGGCAGAAAAATCACAAGTGCTGGTTATCACCCACTCACCCCAAGTGGCGGCGCGGGGCAGCAGCCATCTTCATATTTCGAAAGCCGAAAATGAAAATTCAGATAGTGTGGTCACCACCGTTACCAAGGTTCAACCATTAGAAGCGACCGAGCGGCGCGAGGAAATTGCCCGTATGTTATCAGGTAGTGAGATTACCATTGAAGCCCGCGCCCAAGCGGATAATTTGCTCTCAAAAAGCGCTTAAAGGTCAAGTTGATGTCAAACAGTTTACGTGATATTCCAGTTGATCAAATGGGGCCGCTAGAGGCTTCAATGGAATTGAAATTACTGGCTGAAGAAATTAAGCGCCATGACAAGCTTTATCATCAAAAAGATGCGCCAGAGGTTAGCGATGCTGAGTATGATGCCCTACGTCAACGTAATGAAGCCCTAGAAGCACGCTTTCCGCAATTTGTGGTGGCTGACAGTCCTTCACGGCGTGTTGGTGCGGCCCCGGCTGCGGGCTTTAAGAAGCATAAACATGCCAAGGCAATGTTAAGCCTTGATAATGCCTTTAATGATGGCGATGTCATAGAGTTTCAAAATCGCGTCAGGCGGTTTTTGGGGTTATCACCCACTGAGCCCTTAGCAATGACCGCCGAGCCAAAGATTGATGGTTTATCTGCCAGCATTCGTTATGAAAAGGGTGTGTTGACCGTGGGGGCCACGCGCGGTGATGGGCAGGTTGGTGAAGACATTACCACCAACCTTAAAACCATCTCAGACATTCCGCACACCATTGAGGCCAGTGATTTGCCCGATGTGGTTGAGGTGCGCGGCGAGGTTTATATGGCCAAGTCTGACTTTATGCGCTTGAACGAGCAACAAGCGGCTAAAGGGGCGAAGGTTTTTGCCAACCCACGCAATGCCGCTGCGGGCTCACTGCGGCAATTAGATAGCAGCATTACGGCATCACGCCCGTTACGCTTTTTTGCTTATGCATGGGGTGAGGTTAGCGATATGTCTGCTTTTCAAACCCAGCAAGATTTTATCAATGCCTTGGCGCGTTGGGGCTTTCAGGTTAATCCTTTAACCAAGCTGTGTGACAGTGCCGAGCAATTGATCGAGCATTATAACAGCATTGGTGATGACCGCGCTGATTTGGATTATGATATTGATGGCGTGGTTTATAAGGTCAATGATTTATCATTACAGGACCGCCTTGGTTTTGTGGCGCGCTCGCCGCGGTGGGCCATTGCGCATAAATTCCCCGCTGAAAAGGCGCTAACCACCTTGTTAGATATTGATATTCAAGTGGGTCGCACAGGGGCTTTAACCCCAGTGGCGAAGCTGGAGCCCATTACCGTGGGCGGTGTGGTGGTATCAAACGCCACCCTGCATAACCGTGATGAAATTGAACGCCTTGATGTGCGAGTGGGGGATACGGTTGAAATTCAACGTGCTGGTGATGTGATCCCGCAGGTGGTGCGGGTTATTCTTGATAAACGCCCAAGCGATGCACTCCCTTTTGCCTTTCCTGAGAATTGCCCTGTCTGCGGTAGTCATGCAGTGGCAGAAGGCGCTGATGTGGTGGTGCGTTGCACAGGGGGGCTTATTTGTTCTGCCCAAGCGGTAGAGCGTTTGAAGCATTTTGTCTCACGCAATGCCTTTGACATTGATGGTATGGGGGCCAAGCAGGTTGAGGCTTTTTATGAAGAAGGTCTGGTCAAAACCCCGGCGGACATTTTCAAACTTGAAGATAAAAATAAAGACCTTGATCTCCCAATTGAAGCGTGGCCCGGATGGGGCGAGCAATCGGTACGCAATATGTTTGACGCCATCAATGCCCGTCGCACCATTGATTTTGACCGCTTTTTGTTTGGCTTAGGCATTCGCCACATTGGTCAGCAAAATGCTAAAACCATAGCGCGCCATTTTGGCACTATTGATGGCTTTATGGCGTCGATGATGTCGGTAACCAATGCCCTTAACACAATGATGGCTGTGGATGGTGAGTTCCCGACCATGTTGTCTGCACTATTGTTGCAATATACTAGCCTTAAAAGCTTCCAAGAAGTTTTGAAATCTAATCAATTGTCAGCAGTTTTGACCTTTGTTGAAGACCGTGCGAAAAAACCATCACAAAGCGATGCTATGTTGCTGGATAAGTTTTTGGCCTTTGATAAGGCAAAGTTAGGTGAGCAGTCCTTTGATCCTGTGTCAGAGGTGATTGCAGTGAATGAAGAACTGTCCAGCATCGATGGCATTGGTAAAGAAATGATCTTGTCATTGTATCAATTTTTCATGGAAGACAGCAACCGTGCTGCGGTAGAAGATTTATTGTCGTTGCTGACCATTCAGGAAATGGAACAGGTGGCTGGCGATAGCGCAGTTTCTGGTAAAACGGTGGTGTTCACGGGCACCTTAGAAAAAATGACCCGCAACGAGGCCAAAGCAAAGGCCGAAAGCTTGGGTGCTAAAGTGTCTGGATCGGTTAGCAAAAAAACCGATTATTTGGTGGCAGGGCCAGGAGCAGGGTCAAAGCTAAAGAAAGCCCAAGAATTGGGCCTGACCATTTTTACCGAAGACCAGTGGTTAGAGCTTATTTCTTAACTAAACCACTTTAATCGCACAATCTTTTCAAAAATATAATCCAAATCAACTTTTCATACGTATGCGCCAGATGGTTGCGTTAAACTATAACGCTATGCATTTTTTGCATGGGTTATTTGCGAAAATAGCTCTTTTTTTCTTGTGAATTGAGGAGCATATACAGCGCATCAGAACAACAGGTTCTGACCGCTTGTTAAAAATTATGAATTGGGATCAAAACGATGAACACTTTTTCTTTGAATAAAATGAAAGCTGCTTGGAATAAATTTGCTGATGATTTGTTAGGTCAAGAAAGTAAAGACCCGAACACATTCATGCAGTTGTTGGCGCAATATAATGCTGCCCCAGGTGTTGAAATTTTTGAAAATGTACCAACTGTGTCTCAACGTTTGGAAATGATTGTTGCTAAAATCAAGAAATTCTTCGGTGGCAACGACAATAACCCAATGAACACATTCGGTGGCGCTGCTAATCAAGGCGCTGCTTAATCCCTAGAGTTTGTTGTTTATACGCATTCTCACTTCAGTTTTTATGTCCCCTACATGAAAACTTTTATCGACACAAACTACCCTTGCATGGCCCCCCATGCAGGGGTGTTTTTTTATGGGCAAGCTTAAATCTTAACAAGTTGGCCATAAAGCTATCAGGGAAACTGCCGAGGGAATTACCAAGGGAAGTGTTAGAGGAAAACTGTCAGGGCCTATTTTTGCAACAGAAGAATAGACCAATCACCGCGATGCAGCTTTTTCTTTAAGGTCATACCAATGGCTTGATAGGCATTGAGTACATCAGCCTCTTGGTTGATAAGAAGTCCCGCTAAAATAAGGGTGCCTTTATCGCTTAAATGCGCGTGAATTTTGGTTGCTAGATTAATTAAGGGTTCTGCCAAAATATTCGCTGTTATTAGGTCAAATGGCCCTTCTGAGGCAAAGGCTGGGTGATCAAAACCATCAGCCACGATCAGGGAAATGCCCTTTTCAAGAATTCCCTCATTGCGAATTTGGCGATCATTTTCAGATAGAATAAAAGCAGCACGATCTACTGCAACATCATCAATATCGGTGGCAAGGATCGGTATTTGCCATAAGCTTTCCATTGCCATAGCTAAGATGCCAGATCCGGTGCCAAGGTCTAGGGCGTTTGTTGGGGCTATGGCATATGGGTCGCCATCTTTTAAATCGTTTAAAAACGATAAGCAGCCGTATGTGGTTTCATGACCACCTGTGCCAAAGGCCTGCCCTGCATCAACCAACAAGCCAATTTTTTCTGGATCAATCGTGCCTTTATCATGGCTGCCATAAGCCACAAAGCGTCCCACTTCGATGGGGGCAAGGTGCTTTTGGCTTTCACTAACCCAATCTCTTTCTTCAATCGCGTTAAAGGCTAGCTGATCAATCGCTAACCCTTCAATGGCGTTAAACATAGACAACATGTGCTGGATGATGCTTTCATCAGGTTTGCCATTGTGATAAATGCGTACAATCCAAATGTCGGGGTTATCAACACTTTCAAAGGTGGTCACAGTAGGCGGTTCATCCACATAAATTGGCCAAACAATATAATCATTTATTCTTTGGGCCAACTCCATCGGCACCTCAAAATCTGCTTGATAAACGGTTATGGTCGTATCAGTTTCAGGTGGGGTATCTGATGGGTGATTCATGTCATAATCCTAGTTGATAGTGCCTTAAACGGAAGACGCTGGTTTGACAAAGCTGTCCATAATTTTTTTGCTAGAGCCGTTTTCAAAATTAACATCCAGTTTATTACCTTCAATGTCTTCAATAACACCATAGCCAAATTTTTCGTGGAACACCCGCTCGCCAATGGCAAAGGGTGAAACAATTTTTTCTTTCTTGGCTTTTGCCACACGGCTGCTTTTGCCTTCAATGGTTTTGATCTTGTTTTTTAAGGCATGAAGATCATGACCGCGGCGTTTGGCGCGGTTCCAGCCGGGGGTTTCATAGCTGCTGTTTTGTTCTGACTGTTGACGATAATATTTTTGTGGGCTGAAGGTTTCCGTGGCAAAGTCATCGCTTCGGTCATGACGTGACCAACCATCACGGCTGTTTTCATCTTTGTCATGATTATAGCCCCCTGACGACCCGCCATAATAACTGTTGGGTCGGTGCCCGCCTGCGCCATAAACGCCTGTGGTGGATTGCATTTCAACATGGTCAGCGGGTAATTCATCAATGAAGCGTGACGGCAGCATGGTTTGCCATTGACCAAAAACCTGTCGATTGGCAGCAAACATGATATGGGCCTTTTTCTTGGCGCGGGTAATACCGACATAGGCAAGGCGACGTTCTTCTTCAAGGCCGCGTGTGCCGCTTTCGTCCAGTGTCATTTGTGAGGGGAAAACACCTTCTTCCCAACCGGGCAAAAATACCTGATCAAATTCTAGGCCCTTAGCAGCATGAAGGGTCATGATCGACACTTTTTCACTGTCGGTGTTTTCTTGGTTTTCCATCACAAGACTAATGTGTTCTAAAAAACCCGGTAAGTTTTCAAAGTCACCCATGGCGCGTACTAACTCGCCCAAGTTTTCTAATCGGCCCGGCGCATCGGGTGATTTGTCCTGTTGCCACATCTCCACATAGCCTGATTCTTCTAAAATAATTTCGGCCAGTTTGGTGTGGCTTTCATGTTCAGCCAAGGAGCGCCAATGATCATAATCGTCGATAAATTTGCTTAGGCTAATTTTCGCTTTGCCTTTTAGCATGTCCAGCTCAACCATATGGCGGGTGGCAGCCAAAAGCGATAAACCCATTTTTTGACCATGGGCATGAATTTTTTGCAATGTACCTGGGCCAATGCCACGTTTTGGAACATTGATGATGCGCTCAAACGATGGATCGTACATAGGCGTGGTGATCAGGCGCAGATAGGCCAAGGCATCGCGAATTTCTTTACGTTCATAAAAGCGTGGGCCACCCACCACGCGGTAAGGTACCGAAAGATTAATAAAGCGTTCTTCAAATTCACGGGTTTGGTATCCGGCGCGAACCAGAACAGCAATTTCAGATAGGGGGTGTTTTTGGCGCTGAAGGTCTTCAATTTCTTCGCCAATAGTGCGGGCTTCTTCTTTGCCGTCCCACACCCCTTGAATGGTCACTTTGTCGCCGTCAGTACGTTCAGTCCAAAGGGTTTTTCCAAGGCGTCCTTGGTTGCATGCAATCAGACCTGATGCTGCACCTAATATATGCGGTGTACTGCGATAATTTTGCTCTAACCGCACCACCTTGGCGCCGGGAAAGTCCTGGTCAAACTTTAAAATATTGCCAACTTCGGCCCCGCGCCAGCCATAGATAGATTGGTCATCATCACCCACACAGCAGATATTTTTTTGCGCTTGGGCCAGTAGTCGTAGCCATAAATATTGCGCCACGTTGGTGTCTTGATATTCATCCACTAGCATATATTTATATTGTGCATGATAACGCGCTAGCACATCGGGGTGTTGTTGGAAAATCTCAATCATATGCAGTAATAAATCGCCAAAATCGGCGGCATTAATGTTTTTCAAATGTTGCTGATACTGTTGATAAAGTTTGATGCCTTTTCCATCAGCATAAGCAAAGCCTTCATCCTTAGGCACTTTGGCGGGCGATAACGCTTTGTTTTTCCAGCGATCAATCAAAGAGCCAAGTTGGCGGGCAGGCCAGCGTTTGTCGTCGATATTTTCGGCCTTTACCAGTTGTTTTAAAATGCGCAACTGGTCATCGGTATCAAGAATGGTGAAGTTTGACTCAAGGCCTGCCAGTTCGGCATGGCTGCGTAACATACGCGCGGCAATGGAATGGAACGTGCCAATAGCCATACCTTCAACGGGACGGTTGATCAGGCGGGCCACACGGTCTTGCATTTCACGCGCGGCTTTGTTGGTGAATGTAACCGCCAATATTTGACCCGTAAAAGCCAACCCTGTGGCCAAAAGATGGGTGATGCGGGTTGTTAAAACGCGGGTTTTACCTGTGCCTGCACCAGCCAGAACCAGCACGGGGCCTTCAGTGGCTAAAACGGCCTCACATTGGGGGGCATTTAAGCCATCAAGATAGGGCGGCGTTTGGGCATTGTCAGGGGTGCTGTGCACCGGCTCGTGCATAGCAGGATCGCTATCAAAATCATCAAAGTCAAAATCGTCTGAAATCATGGCTCATCTATAGCATGGCAATTGGGGGATGCTAACAATTTGTTAGGGTGGATGGGTTATTTTTTAACCGATAAACGCTTTTTTAAATCATACTGCCCATCTTGCACTTCTAACAAAGCCTGGTTGTATAATTGCAAAACATCTTGGGCATGAACCACCGCAACAACGCTATCATTATTGTGTGAATCAAGTACGGGCAGAACACTTTCACCGGATGTTTCCAGCATCTCAAGGGCGGTTTCTAAATTATCTTGGGTTTGCAGTATAAACAGGTCTTCACGGCAAATATCATTGGCAGTTAAATCATCATGATTTTCAGCATCGTCAATACCAACCAATTCGCTGGCTGTGATAATGCCACGTAATTGGCCAGCTGTGTTGGTGACAAGTAATTTACCGCCGCGGTGAGCTAATAATAAATTTCTAATCTCTGCAATTTTGGTCTCTTCTTGAATGGTCATAAAATGACGATCCATGATATTTTCAACCCGTGTGGTTTGCAGTAAATATTTCGCCTTGCCACCTTCTAAATGCATGCCGCGACGTTCTAACATCCAATAGAAAATACTGCTGCGATGCATCAATCCAACCGCAAGGCTAGCAATGGCAGAGGCAATCATAACGGCGATGGTTACCTGATAATCGCCTGTTAATTCAAAGATAATAAGAATGGTTGAAATAGGGGCACCCAAAACAGCAGAGGCAAAAGCCCCCATGCCGACCATACTGTATAAGATCACGCTGGATGCCATGTCAGGCAAAGCCATACCAGCCACATAGCCATAGGCACCGCCCAGCATTGCCCCAAGGAAAAGCGCCGGGCCAAAAACACCGCCACCAAAGTTAAACCCGATAGAGACACTGGTGGCGATTATCTTCACCAAGAATAAGGCCACTAAAAAGCCAAGCTCATATTGGCCTTTGAGGGCGTTGTCAGTGGCTTCATAACCCACACCAATAATTTCTGGAAATTGCAAGGCGATTAAACCAACAAGCAAGCCACCAATGGGAGGAAGCAACCAACCTGGAATAGGCAGGCGCTTATTAAAGTCACCCGTTTTTAACAGCGAATAAGAAAATAAAATGGCCCCTAGGGCACAAACAATACCAAGGCCAGCAAAGGCGGGAAGTTCTAAAAAGCTTTGAATGCCGCCAGTGTTTGGCACAATGAAGGCGGGGAAGTCGCCAATATGAATGCGGCTAACAATGGTGCCGGCCACACCTGCGATCACCACAGGGGCAAAGGTGTGGATGGCGTAATGGCCCATCACAACCTCAAGCGCGAAAAAAACACCTGCAATGGGGGCGTTGAAGGAGGCCGCAACCGCGCTGGCAACGCCACAGGCCAGCAATGTTCGGGTCACAGCAGTGGTAAGCCCCAGTTTTTGGGCAATGAAGGATGCAATGCTGGCACCCATATGAACCACAGGTCCTTCACGCCCTGCTGAGGCACCAACACCTAAGGAAATAGAGGTGGCAAGGGCACTGGTAAGGCCCGTGCGCCAACTCATATTCCCTTCGCGCAGGGCATTGGCTTCGATCACTTCGGCGACACTTTCAGGTTTATTGCCGCCTGCTAAAAACTTTTGAATAAGGCCCACAATGATGCCGCCAACCACAGGGATCAAAAGAACTTGCCACCATTCAAGGGCGTTTACAGCGGAAATAACCCGCTCTTCGCCTGTGCCATAAGCCAAAAATTGTGATCCTGAAATAAGCGCCCTAAAGCCAATAGTAGCATATCCAACAGACAGGCCAATGATAAGCGCCAACAGGGCAAGGATCATATGATCAAAACGCAATCGATGCCGCAACGTGCCCGAAGGCACTTTTTGATGAGACTTATAATGTTGCTGATCCATTGGCATGGAATGGCCTTACACCCTAGACAGATAAACAGGTTTTACTAAAATTTTGCGCAATGTATCAAGGGACGCAAATCTAGGAAAGCTTTAATTTTGCGTTAGTGCCAATTTTATGGCCTGCGACGCGCGGTTTGGGTAAGTTTTTGTGTGCCGCTAAGATGTTTTGCAGGGCTTGATATTGCTGGTCAGGAAGGGCGGCTGACTTGCGGCTGTTCATATCGACATAAATGGACAAAAGCTCACTAGCAGCAACCATACGGCCTGACTTGGCATCATTCATGCGCAAAAACAAATGCAATCGTTTTTGATCCATATCCAGCATTTGTAAGCTGATGGTTATGTCTTGGCCCTCAGAAACTTCACGTAGGTAGTGAATGTGATTTTGCAGGGCAAAAACCGATCCCTTGCCTTTTTCAATCCATTGCTGGCCAAGGTTGACGCCGTTGAGGAATTGATCAATGGCACGATCAAATAAATGTACGTATGAGGCAACATTCATGTGACCATTATAATCCATCCAGCCCCGAACCGCGGTTGTGGCGAGTAATTCTAACGGTTGATCAATTTTGTCAAATGACACGATATATCTTTCCTTTTAAGGCTAATTTAACGGCCCATGTTAAAAAGGTCACGGAAAACTTGATGTTTAACAAAAGTTTATAGATTTTGCCATATTTTCGACCAATAGAGACATTCTAATCGGTGGTCAATTGGATTTTCCTATGATAGGTTTTATGCCCATTAAAAATGAGGAAAAATATGCGGCAAAGAGTGCAAAAAATTGGTTTGATCCGTGCAGCCACACTTGTGGCCTTGGTGGGACTTGCTTTGGTGGTACCCAGCTTTATTGATTGGAATAATTATCGCCAACAAATTAGATCTGCCTTAACCGATGCCACTGGCCGCGATGTTGCCATTGAAGGTGGAATTAGCTTTCAATTATTGCCATCACCTGCCTTAAGCGCAGAAGCGGTCACCATTGCCAGCATGGACGGCGTTGAAAGTCCTTATTTGGCATCGTTAAATCGTTTGGATGTCAATGTTGCCTTGTTGCCGTTGATTACGGGTGAGATTAAAGTTTTAAGCCTGTTGTTGGATGAGCCTGATATTTACCTAGAGACCTTGGCTGATGGCCAAAATAGCTGGGAATTTGCAATCGATGGTCCTGAAGGCGCATCAAACGAAGAAGGTGCTGCCCTTAGTGTAAATGATTTTATTATTCAAAATGGCGATATCCATTATATTAATCGCCAAACGGACCAAGATGTCAGTGTTGCAGGTTTAAGTGCCCGCATTAAAGCCAATAATGTTAATGGTCCTTTTGATGCCACATTGGCCTTCACTTATCAAGACACACCAGTTCAAATTAAGGCTGAAATGTCAGAATGGTTTGATGGTCAACGCATTCCTTTAAGTGTGTCGCTTATTTTGAATATGGATAATCCAGGGTTACAGTTTTCTGGTACCGTGTTGTCAGACCCTGATGAGTGGGAACTTAGCGGTCGTTTAATTGGGCAGGGTGGTAATTTTCAGCAGTTTTATAATAGTCTAAGATTGTTGCTTGAAGGGCGTAACTATCAGCCCTTGCAAGCTAGCGTCAATTTAAACCAAGCATGGGATTTGTCTTCTGGTATTAAGGCTACCAATTGGGCGGGTAAGTTAACCGCGGCTTCTTTCAAGGTTGGCGACACCAACGGAACCCTTGACGCTGATTGGGATTTTCACGATAGCCAAAAGCAAGTGGCTAATACACGCTTGGTGTTCAAAAGTTTAAACCTTGACCAAATTTTGGTCGCAGCTGATGAAGATGGTAGCGGTGACAGTGTTCAGGACCAATGGCAGCAACTTTGGACATCAATCCCTAAAGACATGCCTTTTGTAGGCTCGCATTCGGTTGGTTTAAATCAGGTGCGTTATAAGGGCCAAGATATTCGCCAATCAGTGTTGAATTTTGATGTTTTACCAAATGGTGTGAAACTAGATGAATTTAAAATGCTGTTGCCCGGCAACGCAGACTTATATGTTTCTGGTACCTTAAAAAGCCAATCTGACAGACCAGAATTTGTCGGTCAAACACGCTTTAATACTGCCAGCTTGCGTGACTTTTTAAGCTGGGTTGAAATGCCAACGGATCAGTTCGGTGAAGAGACATTAGAAAGCTTTTCTATCCAATCAACCCTGCGTGCAGCGGCTGATGCGATTATATTAGATGAAAGCACTATCCAACTTGATGTTTCACAGTTTGATGGTCGCTTAAAAGTGGGTATGACCAATATACCTTTAATGGATATTAACGGCAGCCTGAACCGACTTGACCTTGATCCCTTCCTTGCTAGTATCAGTAATGACGAAAGTGATGATAGTCCCCAAGCAACCCTTTCAGATCAATTATCAGATAGTTTGCGCGGACTAGACAATAGCGCCTCTAAGATTGCTCTGTCCATTGGTCAGATTACTTATAATCAAGGTATTCTTCGTGACATTGTCTTAAATATGGATGTGGGTGATGGGGCGTTGCGTCTTCATGACGTTCGGGTTGGCTCAATGGAAGGTATGATTCTAAATCTTAAAGGACAGGTGACAGATTTGTCCCAACTAATGGGGCTTAACCTTCAGTTTGATGTGTCGGCAAATTCACTGTCTAATTTTGCCAAATGGCAGGCCCTTGACCTTGGATTTGATCCTGACAATGTTGGCCGTTTTCAAATGAAAGGGCAGGTGATAGGGCGCTTTAACGACTATCAATTAAATTTAGAAGGGGAGGCGTTACGCGCGCAATATACAGTGGCGGGTAAATTAAACGGTCCGCTTGAAAATCCGAATGATATAGATTTAACCCTAGCGTTTAATCATCCAGGGCATTTAGACCTTCTTAGAAGAATTGATATGAATGTCGAAATGCGTGGTCGCTCCTTACCGGTTGATGCAAACCTTGCCTTGAGGGGGGCTCCCCATAATTTAAATGTTAATGGCACCATGGCGGCATTGGGTGGCAGTTTTGGTTTGGTTGGTCAATTGGAAAAATTACAATCAGATTATCACTATAAGGGGGTGTTGGATGTTCGCCATCCATCGGTTTATGAACTGTCCTCTGTCTTAGGTGTGTTGTTACAGCCTAAATCACAGATCCAGCAGTCAACGGATATTAGCCTAACGGCCACATTGGATTATACACCGCAGCGTCTCATGGTAACCGATCTAATGGGTAATGTTGCGGGCACCTCTGTTTCAGGACTGGCCTCAGCTGAATTTCCGACTCCACCAACGCCAAATGCGGTGGCTTCGGGGCCAACCAAGATAAATGCTGATGTGTCGCTTGGTTCGTTGAATTTAGATGGTTATTTGTCTGAGCAATTAGAAGGGGTTGAAAAGGCCCAGCAACCCGGAGGCGCCCGTTGGAGCACGGACCCCATTGATTTAAGCTTTTTGGATCAAGTGATTGGCGATTTTTCGTTGAAAGTGGCTTCGTTTCATTATGATCGCTATAACGCCAGTGATTTGATCGTCAATCTGACCTTTAGTGATAGTGGTATAGAATGGCGTGACGTTTCCGCCAAAGCATGGCAGGGCGAGGTGGTGACTAATGGTCGCTTCACCCGAGCTGACCAAAATCAGTTAACGGCTAGCCTGCAATTAAGTAATATTCAGATGGACCAAGCCAGTTCTGCTTTTTCAGGCTTAAGCCCAATGATTGGTCAGGGTAATGCCAGCTTTGATTGGCAATCAAGCGGTGCAAACCAACAAGAATTAATTGAAAACCTTTCTGGGACGGGACAATTGCAATCGCAAAAAGTTGGTTTGAATGGCTTCTCGTTGGCAGATTTGAAAACCGCCATTGCCAATCGCAAGAATATTCCAGAGTTTTTGGCGTCGATGCAACGTACCCTATCAGGCGGCACCACCTTGATTGAAAATTTCGATAGCCCGATCTCTTTCACTAATGGGCAAATGAAATTAACCGCAGAGCAATTTGATACCAAGCATGGTAAAATGGACGTTAATATCACCGCCAATTTAGGCAGCTGGCAGGTCAATGGTAATTTGGTAACAGCGCTTTCAAGTGCGCTTGAGTTGCCGCCCATTGTTTTAAATATATCTGGTGGATTAGGTGACCCAAGTGTGAACTGGGATACCAAGGCGTTAACCTCTGCTATGGCGCAAACGGTTACCCAGTCATTGTTGACAGATTTGGTGCAATCTTTTGTACCAAAAGGCGCTGAAAATGCAGAGGGGGCGCAGCCTACAAAACCTGCTGATGGGGCATCGACCATAACCGATGCTGTTAAAAAATTGTTGGAAAAAAACAAAAAGAAAAACGGCGGTAATAATTAAGGTACTAGCTGATAACCATGTGTTTTAGGCGGCGAACAAATAGTCGATTCTCAGGGCGTATGGAAAAAACATTCTAGTTGAAAAGCCTTGAGGCACTGACAAGCACTCGACCTGCAAAGAGACATGTGTGTCTTTTCAAAAAAGCGCGATACAATCGTCAGTGGCTGATTAAGGGGTTTGGCGGTTTTTAAGGCGGTTAAAAACAAAAACTCTTAAGGCGCTTGATAGGTTCTGTTGGCGTTCGCTATCAATTTCTGACACCAATCGGGCAAGCGGTTTGCCATCACGCTTGGCTTCTTCCTTTAGCGCCTGCCAAAAAACAGGTTCAAGGGAAATGCTGGTGCGGTGACCATTGATGGTAATGGAATGTTTTTTGAGGCCAGCGTCAGACATAAAAATATTTGTCTCTTTGGGGGCAATGATGTTGCTAGTTATTTTTTGCGGAACGCATCCAATGTCACAACATTATCGCCAGACTTATCGTCATCTTTAGTTTCGTCATCCGCAGAAGATGAAGTTTTTTTATCGCCATCTTCGTCGTCGATATTGTTATCAGACGATGGTTCGCTTACCAAGCTGTTTAGGTCAGCGACAAATTCTTCATCGCTAAAGTCTTCCGCATCATTGGCATCGTCGCTTTCAAATTGTAGGGCAAATTGCGCGCTTGGATCAACAAAACCAACAACGGCTTCGAACGGAATGATCAAATGTTCAGGCTTTTGATTAAAGCTTAAACCAATTTCAAAACGGTCTTGATGGACGCGTAAGCCCCAGTAACGATGTTGGATAACAATGGTCATTTCATCGGGATATTTTTCGCGCAAGTGATCTGGAATTTGCACACCGGGAAAGCCAGTTTGAAACGCAACATAAAAGTGATGGTCACCCATCAACCCATTTTTGGCAACTTCTGATAGGACGTTTTTAACAACGCCCTTTAATGCTTCGCGTACTAGGTGATCATAATCAAAAAAACTATCGCTCATGCAAAAAATCCGATGTGTAAGAGTTCTTATGTGTCGGTTACGACGACTTTGTACCTCTTATACATCGCTTCATGCCCAATGACCAGTCTTGAGTTTTAGGGCATTGATATTTATCGGAGCGATTTTCTTTTTCCGTTTCCACAGTTGGCTTTCTGGTCCAAACCTCACAATTTGACCAGCCATAGTTACGGATGAAAATTTGGTAATGATTAATCGGCGTGTAAAGTGTTTTTCGGCTGTCGGCGAAATTTACTCGTACCATTCCAGGCGAGAACAAAGACATATAAACAGCTTGGCGACAGAAATGATCATCCAAGTCTGGACGGCGGTTTAATAAATCTGTGTGTGAAGACCCAACGATCCTTAGTGTTGAAGGACCAGCATAGCTGGTTGATGAATAGATCAACGAGCTTAAAAGAAGGGCAAAGCCCATCATATGCCTGATAGTTTTTATCATTTTTTTAACCCAAACATTTTGTTTGTTGTTATTGGATGGCGTTTTTGCCTTATTCCGAAATTGGGTTAAAAATAAAACCGATTAAGGGATTTCCCTAATCGGCTTTAATCTAAATTAAGATGGTATTTTATTAAAATTGCAGGGACTATTGTTGTGCCGCCATAGCCTCACACACGTCGGTTTCATGGGTGTAGGTAATGTCACTAACCTTCCAGTCACCGTCAGTATGAATCAGCACCACAGTGTTTACCCCGCAATGACTAAGGGTTTCTTGGCGATGAAACACAAACGGTGCCCAAACAACAGCCATTCTGCCGCGCACCATGGCGCTTGGATTAATCATGCTTTCCACCATGCCTTGGGGCCAATTGGCAATGCCAGCGGCAAAATCACCACCTTTTGATAAACGAAAGCCGGTGTCATTGGCTTTGGGGATAGCAACAAAGCGGGCATCGGGCATAATGATGCTTTGCGCGGTTTCAGCATCGCTGGTTGCCATCGCATCAAATAGTTTTTGCACCACTGCAATGGCCGCGGCTTTTTCCGCATCGTTACCGCTATAGTCTTCTGCTTGTACAATTGTCGTCATGCTAAAAATTATGCTGCACACAGCCGCCATCAGTTTTTGCCTCATATTACTTTCCTCGCTTATGTTGGATGTTGATTTTATTGATGATGCCATTCATTGGGATCATCGCTGTTGGATGGCGATAAACCAAGTTCATCGCCATCAGTTGAAATACCTAAACCCAGTACCGTGCGGTTGGCATAGGCAAAATAAGAAACCACTTGGTTCACTTCTAATATTTCAGGGTCTTTCCACCCCGCTGCTCGCAGCATCAGCATGTCATTTTCGATCATATCTGCAGGGTGTTTGGTTAGTTTTGCTGCATAATGCAGGGCGGCTAATTCCTTACCATCAAACACGTTTGCTAGTTGGTTGGTGGCAATGGCGCGGCTAATGTTTTTGGCTTTTGTGTCATCTTTCAAGAGGCGGGTTAGACCAGCGAAATGATGGTCAAAACAATAATGACACCCATTTAGGTGGCTAACCCAAACGCCCAATGTTTCTAGAAACCATTTAGGGATGCTGTTGCCATAGTGATGCAAGACGCTTTTATAAAGCGCCATATGCCCCTCCATTGTGTGGGGCCGCAGGCTGTGCGCCAACATGATATTATCAACATTTTCGTCAGGCCCTGTTACGCGCTGATATAATTTTAAAAGGCCGTCTTTTGCTTTTTCAAAGGGGATATGTTTAATCCACATAAAGGGGCCTTTCTATTGTTTGGCACTTAATCTTTTTCTTTGGCCTTGGGCGGCATCGGAATAAAACCACTGGTACGCTTAATATAATCAGCATAGTCAGGGCGATGCTTTTTCAAGCCATGCTCTAATAATGGCACGCCTGATACTTTGGTCAATAAAAAGGTCATAATGATGGGTGCAAACAAGCTGTAAACACCAAAGCTGGTTTCAAGGGATAAGAGATAAAAACCCCACCAAACGCAGGCATCGCCAAAATAATTTGGGTGGCGGGTGTAACGCCACAGGCCTTTGTCCATCACTTTACCTTTGTTTGCTGGGTCTGCTTTAAAATCAGTTAATTGTGCATCGCCAATGGTTTCAAACAATAATCCAAAGGCAAAAAGGCCCACAGCAGTAATGGTTAAAGGTGTCCAAGCAACAGGTATGGTTTCAATCATCACCCATTGTAGGGGGGCAGAGATAATAATGATCAAGGCTCCCTGCAGAATGAAGATATAAAGATAGCTATAAAGGGCCTCTTTGCCTTCCCAACGTTTCAGCATCGTGGCATAACGCTTATCCAGCCCTTCTTTTCGCCACCTAATAAACAAGTGACCACTTAGACGCAACGACCATAGAACCACCATCACCAATAATAACTTTTGCAATGTTAGTTGGGGTTCCATCAATTGGCCAGATACCAAAAAAGAAACCACTGTTACAATCAAAAAGCCCAAAGACCAAAAACTGTCAATAAAGCTGGGGTCTTTGATCAAACGGCTAATCACCCACAAAAGGCTAACGATAAAAAGCATCAGCACGCTGTTGGTCAAGGCTAATGGAATGGCATCGGTGAACATATGTTTTTCCCCTTATTGGGTGTGAGTGTATCTGATCGTGTATGCGAATCAATACGCTTTTTAGGGAGGCTTGGATTTAATCACCGGCTGATGTGCTGTGGGCAATAAAAAAGCCGTGCACCCATGGGGCGACGGCTTTCAAATTCAATGGTAGATGTAAGCTTAACGCATTACAACGCCATCACGCTCAAGACGCTTACGCTCTAGCTTGCGTGCACGACGCACAGCTGCAGCTTGTTCACGAGCACGCTTTTCAGATGGTTTCTCATAGAAACGGCGCCTTTTCATCTCGCGGTCAACACCTTCCCGCTGAAGTTTTTTCTTCATAGCACGAAGAGCCTGATCTACATTGTTATCACGTACTGATACTTGCATTCTATCATCAACTCCTTTCTATCCGGCCTTTAAAAGGTCCGAAGCTCCATCCCTTGCGGTCAGTGAGCAGCGCGTCTATAGCAGACAGGTGGCCATATGTATAGTTAAAAAGCCATAAAACGCGTCTAAAGTTTTCTTTCCCCTTTTCCCTTTTGAAAGAAAAAGAAGTGAGAAAACTTATCGGACCAAGGTGAACCTATTGTTAGATAGGCCCTGTACCCTATCTTATACCACAAAGTAAAGGGTGTGAGAAGGGGCTTGTTGTTGCGCCCTGTCGTGATAAATGCTAGATAAATTGTATGAGCACATTTGATCACATAAACAATACCCCTGATGAAAACCGCGATGCTATTTTAGAATGCGTTTTGGGTCACGTAGCCTTTGATGGCTGGGGCGATAAGGTTCTTCAATCTGGCGCTAATGAGCTGGCGGTTGATGTTGAATATATCAAGCTGGCTTTTCCAAAGGGTAGCCAAGATGTGATAAACTATTGGTTCCGCAGTCATGATGCAAAAATGCTTGATATTTTGGAACAATATGATGCGGGTTCAATGAAAATTCGCGAAAAAATTATTGCCGCCATTAAGGCACGCATGCAATTGAATGCTGATCATAAAGAAGCAGTGCGCCGCACGCTAACATGGTTGGCATTACCACAAAATGTTGCCTTTGCAACAAAGTCATTGTGGACCACGTCTGATGTGATGTGGCATTGGGCAGGGGACCGCGCCACTGATTATAATCATTATACCAAGCGCGCTATCTTATCGGGTGTATATTCCTCAACCCTGCTTATTTGGTTGGATGACGACAGTGAAGGCCATGCCGAAACATGGGCGTTTTTGGACCGCCGCATTGACAATGTGATGCAGTTTGAAAAGGTCAAAGCCAAAATGCACAAAGCAGCAGAGAAGTTTGATCTGCACCATTTGGCTGAGCGCATGGGAGCGTGGAAGCGCGGCAAAGAGCCTGAAACAAAATAAGGCCAAAGGATATATATGCTGGAAATTAGAGATGGGGCTATATCACTGGGGGAATGTGCTTGTTGCCAGCAAGCACGCTTTTTTCTAACCCGCTATGTTTTTGAAGAAAACGCCCCTGTAGCAGCCTATATTGCCACCTTCACCAATGGTCATCATGAAAAGGGTGTGCATATTGCCCTGACCACTGGAAGCTGGGATGAGGGTGCATCTGACCTACACCGTCAAACCTTTTTGCTGGATGTTTGGATGGATCAAGATGAACATCATATGCGCTTTGCAGATTGGGATGGTGATGTGTGGGATCAGATTGACTTTCCCGGTGTAAAACATGGTCGTGAAGCCGCGTTAAAGTCAGATCATCTTGATCAATTATATCTTTTTAAAGATGCAATTTTAAAAGAAGACGGGCTAATCAGACGATTTTTTGATCAGGGTTATGTGGAATTACGCAAATCAGACAAGCCTAAAACTCGTTAAGCGATTATTGCACCAAAAAATCAAAATAGGTGTTGGGGAAAGGTTCATCCTCAAGGGTGAAATGCCACCATTCTTTATCATAAGGGCGAAAACCATGTTCCATCATCAAGGTGCGCAACAGCAGGCGATTGGCGCGTTGTTGGCCTGTCATACCTTCGGCATCAATATGGGATCGCTTGCCCAGTAAATCCCACCCTGTTCCCATATCCAGCTCTGTGTTGGTGCCGTCATCATTGTGACTAACAATGGTCAGGTCTATTGTTGAGCCGCGGGTATGGCCTGATTGTCTGGCAATATAACCATCTTTAAATAGCCGGTTTTTAGAGGTATTGGGATAATATTTGGCTTTGGTTTTGGTGTCTTCCAAGTCTAAAGCCCAGCGTGCAAAATGATCAACCGCACGCTGCGGGCGGTAAGCATCAAAAACTTTCAGGCTTAGGCCCATTGGGCGCAGTTCGTCTTGAACTTTTTTTAAAGCTTGTGCTGCTTGTTTGGTGATGTAAATGATCGGTGCGCGGTATCCAGTCACCCGAACACCCATAAAATTATCTTCACCGAAATAACGCACATCTGTTTGTATGTCAGCGATGGCATCTTTAATCTTAACAAAGCCTGCGCGGCTTTCGCTGGTTTTAAAGTCTTGCGCGTTTGAATGAGAAACATGCATCACTACGGAAAAGACAATGAAGAGAAAGGCTGATAGGCTTTTAACAAACTGCTTTATCATCATCTTTCTCCCTCAAGGCCTGTCATTGCTGATCTTTAGTCGTGCTTCACCCACGTTACATGGCCCATTTTGCGGCCTTCACGGGTGCTGGTTTTACCATATAAATGCAGATGGGCGGTGGGGTCATTTAAAATTTCATGCCATTGATCAGCATCAAAACCGATAAGGTTTTTCATGATCACCCTAGGTCCTACTGGGCTAGTGTCGCCTAAAGGCAGCGAACACACAGCACGGATATGTTGTTCAAATTGGCTAGTAACCGCGCCGTCTAAGGTCCAGTGTCCAGAATTATGCACACGAGGAGCAATTTCATTGACAATTAAGCTGCCATCGGCTTTGACAAATAATTCCACCGCCAAAACACCAACATATTCTAACTCAGATACAAGGCGTGAGGCAATATCACGTGCTGCGACTTGAGTCTCATCTGTGATGGGAGCAGGGATGATGGTTTCATCTAAAATATGGTTACGGTGTATGTTTTGTGACATGGGCCACGCACGGGCTTCACCTGTGGCGCTACGGGCAATGACCACCGATGTTTCTAGGTCAAAGTCAATAAAGCCCTCAAGGATGGACGGTTGATCATTCATCGCGGCCCAAGCATCTTCAATATCAGCGTCTGATTTGATCGTGGCTTGGCCCTTACCATCATAGCCAAAGCGTCGGGTTTTAAGAACTGCTGGCAAGCCAATTTTCTCAACGGCGGTTTTTAAATCAGCCAAACTTTCAACATTATGGTATGGCGCGGTTGGGGCACCAACAGTGTTGATAAAGTCTTTTTCCACCAAGCGATCCTGCGTTAAGGCTAAGGCACGCCATTGTGGGTAAAGAAGCTTTTTGGCGGCTAAAACCTCGGCAGTTTTGGCAGGGATATTTTCAAATTCAAAGGTGATGACATCTACTTTGCTGGCAAATTCTTCAAGGGCTGAAACATCGTCATAATCCGCCTCAATATAGCCATCGCATACTTGCGTTGCGGGATTGTCGCCTTTGGGGGCATAGATGAAGCATTTGATGCCAAGGCGGGCCGCCGCCATGGCCATCATGCGGCCCAACTGGCCGCCACCCAAAATTCCTACAGTTTGTCCTGGTTCAATCACTGACATGGGTCATCTTTCCTCTCAGATGATACGTGAGTATAGCTTAGTCGCGAACCACATCTTCGACGATGCTGGCGGTTTGACGTGCTCTAAAATCATCAAGTTTTGCAGCCACAGTGTCATCCATTAAGGCAATGACAGATGCTGCCAGAATACCAGCATTTTTAGCGCCAGCCTTACCAATAGCAAGGGTTCCCACAGGAACACCACCTGGCATTTGGACGATGGACAGCAAGCTGTCTTTGCCTGACAGCATGCTAGATTGCACAGGAACACCAAAAACAGGAAGAGGGGTCATGGCAGCAGCCATGCCGGGCAGGTGTGCGGCACCGCCAGCGCCAGCTATGATGCATTTTAACCCACGCTCTTTGGCAGATGTCGCATAAGAATATAATCTGTCTGGGGTGCGATGCGCTGAAACAATTTTTGCTTCATAAGGCACGCCAAGCTCTTCAAGCATATCGGTGGCATGTTGCATTGTTGGCCAGTCGGACTGGCTACCCATAATAACGCCTACAAGTGGATTTTGGTCGGCCATGCATAATCCTTTGTTTTATACTGGTTTTTATACTTGGTTAATGTTTAGGCTTAATCGAGCGGCGATTATAAAGCTCGTACTTTTTCCTGCAAGTATTGTTTCTATAGTATTTATGCGATTTTTGGGGTTTTTTATAAAAAATGCGATATTTTTGTCATGTAATTGAAAAAAATGCATGGTTTAATGGTCTAAAGACTTGTGAACTTATTGCGTTGCTGTATGGTGAGCGCAGACAACAGAGGATATGACTATGCGCGTAGGCCCTAGTAGAGGCATACAACGTCCGGTGCGATCAGCGCCTGTTAAAAAGACTAAGAAAACATCAAAAACTAGTGCTGCTAGCGCGGTTGATGGTGTTTCAGGCGCGTCTGCTGCAACGGGAGTTGGTTCTACTGTTTCTGTCAGTCCTGTTAGGTCAATTCAAGATACCACATCCATTATGGGTATCCCACCCGAAGAAATGACCGTTAAGGTCCGTGATGCCATCATGAATTTGATGGAGGAAGTGGATCATCTGAGAAAAGATTTACAAGATGCCCAACGCCGCTTGCAGCGGATGGAAAAATTAGCCGATGAAGACGATATGTTGCCCGTGGCAAATCGCCGTTCTTTTGTCCGTGAAATGTCAAAAATGATTAGTTTTGCCGACCGTTATGATGCTGCGTCTAGTTTAATTTTCATTGATGTTAACAATATGAAACACGTTAATGATGAATTAGGGCATGGCGCTGGTGACGTGGTCTTAGAACATGTCGCTCATAAATTATTAGAAAATGTTCGTGATCTTGATACGGTCGGGCGTTTAGGTGGCGATGAATTTGGCGTTATCTTAGCACAAACATCTGAAAAAGATGCTGCGGTAAAAGCCCAGTCTTTGATTGATCATATAACCAGTTCAAAAGCTATTTATGAAGGCCATGAAATTCCTGTTCAGGTAGCTTATGGTGTAGTGTCTTTTGATAAAAACCGTGAGGTTGACGAGACATTGGCTGAGGCTGATAAAAAAATGTACGAAAACAAACGTACCATGAAAAAAGCAGAAGATATCCGCTAGTGATTAGCGGGGGGCTATAATTTTCTTATCACCTAATCTTTCATCTTAGTAAAACTGGCTTTTGCCACTCTTTCACGGTGCCTTGCCAGTTCAAAAAGAGCTTTCAGCATTATAGCTGGCTTAGGCAATAATGTCTGGCGTCAGGTGGCTTGCCAGCGTGGCTATTTGATCTTTCAAATACAGTTTACGCTTTTTTAAACGGCTAATTTGCAGTTGATCTTGTGGTTGTCTGGTGCTTAGGGCTGAAATGGCTTCATCAAGGTCACGGTGCTCTTGGCGCATGTCCAAAAGGCGCGCATGTAATTCTTCTTCATCCATAAATGTGACCCCAACCACAGATTATTGCCTGCAATCCCTATTGCAATATGCTATAGGCCGAATATAACATAATTTAATCAATAAAACCAGATAGGGTATTGTCTATTATGAAGAATTTATGGGACTTTTGCGGCGCTGTTTATCGGGATGATGATGTCAAGGCTTTGTGCCTGAAATTGCAGAATATTCATGGTGTCGATGTGCCGATGTTTTTAGCCATGCATTGGGTTGAAAATGGCGGCCTTTTTGAGGGCGATTTTGCTGATCTTACAGATATAGTGGCCCCCGCGGCCCAATGGCAAACCGACAAGGTTATTCCCCTTCGCGCAAAACGCCGCGAGGTGTTTGAAAAGGAAGGTCGTGGTCAAGCCTATGCCGATGCGATGAAACAAGAGTTGGCCGCTGAAAAACAGCAAATTGAGATGATTGAAAAAGCGATTTTGGGTCAAAAACCAGCGGGCGCTGATTTAACAACACCACTAAACTTTGCGAGTGCCTATCTGGCCACAAAGAATGTCTCTGAAAATGATGTTGCTGATGCCGACCGCATTCTAAAGCGCGCCATGAAAGAACAACTGAGCAACTAGCAAATTATTAATCTTTCCAGCGGTAGGTTTCATCGCATTCTAGATCAAAATGGTCTAGGGCGCGTGCTGCTGTGTGGGTGATCATGTCATCCAAGCTGTCTGGTTTGGCATACAGCGCTGGCACCGGTGGTGCGATGGTGGCGCCAATTTCAGAAAGTGTGCTCATGGTGCGTAAGTGACCCAGGTGAAGCGGTGATTCCCGCACCATCAAATAAAGTTTACGGCGTTCTTTTAGAATAACATCTGCGGCACGGGTTAGCAGTGATTGGGTGATGCCTGATGCAATTTCAGACATGGTTTTCACTGAGCAAGGAGCAATGATCATTCCATCAGTTTTAAAGCTGCCACTAGCAATGGGGGCAGCAATATCTTTGAAGGGGTGGTTAACATCTGCCATGGCACGCAGGTCTGCAATTTTTTTATCCATTTCAAGGGCCAAAGTCATTTCTGCAGCAGGTGACACAACTAAATGCGTTTCCACAGGCATGGATTGCAAAAGTTCCATGATTCGCCAGCCAAACGCTATTCCTGATGCGCCACTAATGCCGACAATCAATCGTTTGGTTTTTTTTGCATTTTTCGTCACGGATATTTTCCAATCAATTTTCTTTGCATTTCATGGTGTTATTGCGTTATCCACAGGTTTACCGTAATTTTATTACAAAATCACCTTTTAAATTTAGATGACAAGCACCTAAAAATATGGTGGAGTCATGGTTCATTACATACTTTATACGAAAAGGAGAGACGGATGATCAATGAAAATCATGTTAGCGCTTTACACGAGAAACACGAAGCCCTTGATAAACGAATTGATGATGAGATGCACCGTCCTTTTCCCGATACAGTCCGAATTACCGAATTAAAACGAAGAAAGCTACGAATTAAGGAAGAAATTAAGGCTATGACCAAGCATTAATAGCCGTTTACGGGAAAGATAGCAGAAACGCCCTTACAGGATGTGAGGGCGTTTTTTTATGAAAAGTATCTGTCTTTTGCTTGTTGTATCTTTGTATCGACCCATATGTATTTTAGCTGTGCAACATCAAATGCCGCTTCTTTTGCTTTATTTTGCCTTAATCTCATGTCATTAAGGCGCTAACTGTTCTTTGAAATAATTTAGGGATATTTAAATGAAAAATTTTTTTGCTTTAACAACCGCTTTATCAAGCATGCTTATGGCTCCTGCGGCGATGGCAGATGATGGTTATTATGTGTCATTAAAAGCGGGTATCGGTGGTCCACAAACATTGAATGTGCGTGAAAAATTTGCTCCCGTTCCCAATGTGCCTGAAATTACAACTTTTTCATTTGATACCAGTTTTCATGGTGGTGCCGCCGTTGGTTATAACATGCGCGAATTTAATTTTGAGCTAGAGTTGATGACCTACACATCAGACTATGATCAAAATTCTGAGGATGGCGCTGTGGTTGCCAAAAGTGGCATTATGAGCACCGTAATGGGCAACAGTTTTTTAGAATTTGATATGGATTATCCAGTGATCCCCTATGTTGGTCTTGGCTTAGGTTATGCCTTTGTTAACTTTAAAGATGAAGGCGACAAAAACCATGAAGCAGCTCTACAGGGCATGGTTGGTATGACATATCCCATTTCTGATGAGCTGTCTTTTAGTGGCGAATATCGCTATTTCACCACTATTACCGGCACGACATTTGGTGTCTATGACAGTCACAGTTTCTCAACCACGCTACGTTATAAGTTTTTCACCACTTATTAAGCCCTGCCACTTATTAAACCCTGATTGGGAACGACATTAAAAAAAGGCCCGAAAGAGATCATCCTTCGGGCCTTTATTGTTTTTAATGACGCGACTGTTTAGTCGTCAGATTTACCAAACACGCTTTCAATGCTGTGCTCTTCTTCTTTTGCAGCTGGTTTGTCATCTGTTTTGGTTAGGCTGTCTAGGAAGCTAGAACCCGCTTTTGGCTCTTCTTCTGCCTTGGCAGCTTCTGCAACGGTTTCAGCCGCAGCAGCCGCAGCTTCTTCAGGGCTAATGCCTGCTTTTTTCTGTGCCTTTTGAACCATTTCATCCAATTCCAATTGACGACAAAGGCCAAGGGCAACCGGATCAATGGGTTGAATATTGGCAATGTTCCAATGGGTTTTATTACGGATAGCTTCAATGGTTGGCTTGGTTGTACCAATTAAGCGACCAATGGCAGCATCTTTAATTTCAGGGTGATGGCGGATCAACCATGCAATGGCAGATGGTTTATCTTGGCGCTTAGATACAGGCGTATAGCGTGGACCCTTGGTACGCTTTTTCGCTGGAATCTCATCAACCAATAACTCTAACGATGCGGTTGGGTCTTTTTGGCAGCGCTCAATCTCAGCCCAAGTAAGCTGACCGTTTAAAGTTGGGTCGATGCCCACAATGTTTTGGCCAACAGTTTCGTCTGCAATGCCTTGCACTTCTAGTTCGTGCAGGTTACAGAAACGCGCAATCTGACGAAATGTCAGCGAGGTATTATCAATCAACCATACGGCTGTTGCCATCGGCATTAAAGGTTGACTCATCGAAGGTCTCCTATCGGTTACTCACTTAAAAAGCTGTTTTCTTCAAAGCTTTGTAAGGTCAAAAATCATCTCAGTGATACACCACAAAAAAGGGTGCCGGGCCAAGGCCCGATCCGGTGTAAAAAATAACAATTTTCCGGATTTTTCCTTTTTCAAATCAATTGGTCATCTTGAAAAAGAAAGGTTAGTTATTTTAAAGCACCATTAGGGGGTATAAGTCAATGTCTTTCTTAAAGGGTTGGGGTCTTTCTTACAGTGTTAGGATGATTTTGCCTTTGTGATTGCTGCTATCCATCAAAGCATGGGCCTCAGATACCTTATCTAAGGAAAAACAACTGTCTATAACAGGTTTGATGGTACCCTCTTCCAAAAGGGGCATAATGTTCTTTTGAATTTTATCGCGAATATCTTTTTTATAGGCCAATGGTTTAGGACGCAGAGTTGACCCTGTAATGGTTAAATTCTTGGTCAAAACAGGCAGCATGTTAATATCCGCATGTGGCCCTTTCAAAAAGGCAATTAGCACCAATCGCCCCGCAGGGTTCAAAAGACTTAAATGATCTTGGGTATAATCACCGGCGACCATATCCAAAATAACATCAACACCTTTTTTCCAATGTTCAGTGATTACATCTTTAAATGATTGTTCTTTATAATTAATCACCAAATCAGCACCCAGATCACGGCATAGGGCGGCTTTTTCTTCGGATCCCACTGTGGTTATGACATGGGAGCCAAAAGCTTTTGCCATTTGTATGGCGGTGGTGCCAATACCAGAACTGCCGCCTTGAATTAAAATGGTTTCACCCTTTTGCAAATTTCCTCGATCAAACACATTGGTCCATACGGTGAAAAACGTTTCGGGAATGCCTGCAGCTTCTTCAAAGGAGAGGTTTTGTGGTTTCTTTAAAACGGTATCAGGTGGGGTGGTGACATAGTTTGCATAACCGCCGCCGGGAACAAGGGCGCATACCTCATCCCCCACGGACCAATCGCTGATACTGGCCCCAACTTTGTCGATGATGCCACTAACTTCTAACCCAAGGATGTCAGTCACGCCAGGGGGTGGGGGATACATACCCATCCGTTGAAAGACATCAGGTCGATTGATACCTGCGGCTTTTACCTGAATGCGAATTTCATCATGTTTTGGTTCTGGTTTTTCTGTATCGACAATAGATAAAACCTCAGGTCCACCAGCGCCATTTGCCTTAACAGCTTTCATGTTTTTCTCCCCTCAAATAACTGAGACATTAAGATAAGCATTCAGAATGTCAGGTCAACCAGAGGAGATGAAAAAAGGCCCAGATGGGGATCTGGACCTTTTAATTCTGGGATTAAGAGTTCGCGAACTTTGGGAAATCGCTTATCTTAACCTTCAATAACTTTTTGTTTGGCGTCGTCGCTTGATGAAATTTCAATGCGACGTGGCTTTTTATGTTCTGGGACTTCACGTTGAAGGGCAACAGACAGCAAGCCATTTTCATAATTGGCGCCTAGAACCTTAATGTGGTCAGCTAATTGGAAGCTGCGCTTAAAGGCGCGTTTGGCAATGCCTTTATGAAGGAAAGTGCGTTTTTTATCTTGTTCTTTGGTGTTAGACACGCCTTCAATGATCAAACGGCCATCCTCAAGGGTGATGGTAATTTCATCTTCGGTAAAGCCAGCCAAGGCAAGCGTGATTTGGTAATCATGCTCGTCTAGTTTTTCAATGTTGTAAGGTGGGTAGCTGCGTTCATTGGCGCCTAATTGTTCTAAACGGTCAGATAGGCGGAAAAGATTGTCAAAGCCAATGGCAGATTCCAAGAAAGGTGTAATATCAACTGTACGCATAATGTCATCCTCCTTTGAGCGATAGTTTTGCGTTGTCCCCCAGACCAGCTGGCAGGACTATGGTTAAACGTGTCAAACCCGCTTTGCGGCGTCTGATAAACCATATTTAGGAATAAATTTTGGGGCTGCAAGAGGGCGTAATGAAAAAAATGAAAATTTTTCAAAAACGAAAAAGGCACTGAATCACCTTCAGTACCTTTTCAAATTCTGATCAGTCTGATCTAAACCAATAAGCGACAGGCTTACTTCTTACCGAAGTTCAAACCACCAAAACGCTTGTTGAATTTAGATATACGACCACCGTCCAATACACGTTGTGTACCACCGGTCCAGGCAGGATGTACCTTTGGATCAATTTCCAAAGTCATTGTATCGCCTTCTTTACCCCAAGTAGAACGGGTTTCGTATGTGCTGCCATCTGACATGACAACTTTAATCATGTGATAATCAGGATGAATATCTTTACGCATTGCTTTTCTCCAGTGCATCAGGTCGCGGCTGTATAACGATTCTAAAGCCATCTGGCAAGACCCTATCTGGTAAAAAGGCTAATATTTTTTTTGAAACATTGTAAGCCCTTCGTCATCTTGCTATATGGAATGCAACAAAGTTTAGATTTAAGGGCAGGCTTTATGGCGAAAAAACAACAAGAAACCCCTTCCATTGATGAAGGTGATAAAAAAGCGCCAGTGCGTAAATTAAAATCAATCATCTCTTTTCTATCTCCCTACAAGCTAATGGTAGCGGGGGCTTTGGTGGCATTGGTTGTTGCAGCGGGCTCAACCTTGGCGATTTTTAAATCGATGGAATTGATCATTGATCAAGGTTTTGTCGCCAATGACCCTGATGCCATTGATACTTATTTTGCCGGTCTTTTTGGCGTTATCGTTATCCTCGCCATCAGCACATTTTTTCGTTTTAAATTGGTCACAACATTGGGTGAACGGGTGGTGGCTGATATCAGAAAAGCGGTTTATGCCAACCTTATCACCCTGCATCCATCCTTTTTTGAAGAGAATCGCCCCGGTGAATTATCAGCTCGTCTAACTGCAGATACCACCATCATCCAAAATGTTGTGGGGTCATCATTAAGTGTGGCAATGCGCAATTTCTTAATGTTGATCGGTGGCGTGATCATGTTGTTTTTTATCAGTCCTAAATTGCTGGGTATGATTGCCTTGGTTCTGCCCGTGATTTTAGTACCGATTATTGTCTTGGGCCGCCGTGTTCGTTCGCTTTCAAAACACAGTCAAGACCGCATCGCTGATGTTGGTACTATGGCCGACGAATCTCTTGGGGCCATTCAAGTGGTACAAGCCTTCACCCGTGAAGAAGAAGAGCGTCAAAAATTTTCTGGTGCGGTAGAAAGCGCTTATGGCGTTGCTAAAAAACGCATAAACACCCGCGCTTGGATGACAGGTGCGGTTATTATGTTGCTATTTGGTGCCATCGTTTTGGTTTTATGGCGCGGTGCCAAGGATGTGGTAACGGGCGCGATGACCAGTGGAGAGTTGGCGTCATTTGTGTCTCTTTCTATCTTAGTGGCGGGGGCCATGGGGGCACTGTCTGAAATTTATGGTGAATTGATGCGTGCTGCAGGTGCCGCTGAACGTTTATCCTTTCTGATGGGGCAAAAAAGCAATTTAGAAGTGCCAGATACGCCAGCCAAAATTGATGATACAACCATGAAAGCATCTGTTGGGTTTGATGATATTTCTTTTTCTTATCCATCAAAACCCAATGAAAAAGCTTTGGATCGTTTCACCCTTAATGTGAAGGAGGGTGAGACTGTTGCTTTGGTTGGCCCATCAGGGGCGGGTAAATCGACAGTGCTGCAATTAATTATGCGCTTCTTTGATCCTCAGCAGGGCACGGTTACCATCAATGGACAAGATATTAGGGCGTTAGAGCCAACTGACTTTCGGGCTAAAATGTCGATCGTGCCACAAGAGACGGTTATTTTTGCCGATACGGTTCTTGAAAATGTGCGTTATGGCCGCCCTGACGCCAGCGATGAAGAGGTTATGGCGGCTATTGAATCGGCACAAGCGCGTGATTTTATCGAACGCCTGCCACAGGGCATTGAAACCTACCTAGGCGAGCGTGGAGTGCGCCTTTCAGGCGGGCAGCGTCAACGCCTTGCAATTGCCCGTGCCATTTTACGTGATGCGCCCATATTGTTGTTAGATGAGGCCACCAGCGCCCTAGACAGTGAATCAGAAGCTAAGGTTCAAAAGGCGCTTGATAATTTGATGCAGGGCCGCACAACCATTGTTATCGCCCACCGCTTATCAACGGTTCGTGCGGTTGACCGAATTGTGGTGATGGAAGAAGGCAAGGTAGCGGAAGAAGGTACCCATGATGCCCTGTTCGCAAAAGGGGGCCTTTATGCCCGTTTAGCGGACCTACAGTTTCAAAACGGCGACCCTGTTTAATTTCAAAGAAACGCAGCCACAAAAAAAGCGGGCTGATTGGCCCGCTTTTCTGTTTTTAGGATTTGATCACTTTAGAAGCGATAAAGTAGCGCAAAATTAATGAAAGACTTACGCTGATGTTTGATCATAAAATCGCTGTAGCTGATGGTATCCGTTAAAGTATCACTGCCTGGTACCTGTGTTACAAGGGGGGTGATGTTGGTGGCTTGGGTCAAGTTTTCTTCCCAATCAGCATAGGTAAATTCACCCCGTAGGCTGATAGTCTCGCTGAAGCGATATTCAAGGCCTGCACTTGGTACAAATTTGGTTTTACTGGCCTTGCCATCATCAAAGGTTACCACGCCTGAGTTAGAAACCTTGTAGCTGTTAAAGCCTGCAGATACAAAAGCTAACATCTTTTTGGCTGGATCAACATATATACCGCCCAAGGCTTTAACATAAAGCTGTGGATGGGCATTTAATTGACTAAGGCTGAAGTCATAAATCTCAAAAGAAATATCGGCTTCACGATTGAAGCTTTTACTGTTCAATGAGGCGTTAAACCCGCCTTCAATACCAGCCGCAAATTGACCGCCCATATCAGCGCGCCAACCAGCAACAAGACCTACTAATGGATTGGTTTGCGAATAATCGGCAGAGAAGGTGTTATCCAAGCTGGCTGAGGTAGCGTCAGAGCGTTGGCGATAGCGCTCAATGGTGCCGCTGGCTTTTTCTGTCATGGCAGAAAAATTAACACCCATATAAAAATCCCCAACCATAGTTTGTGCATGTGATGCCGCTGTTCCCAAACCAGCTGCCGCAATGGTTGTTGCCAAAAGCAAATTCTTCAGTTTCATAGGTTTCCCCTTTATGATTGTTTCGCGCCCATATTAGAAACAGCATTGATCAGCGGTAAAGAAAAAAATGCCGCCCAAAGGAATTATTCTGAGGGCAGCATTTAACTTGTTGGATTTGGGTGACAGATTTAGAAATTATAAATCATCGCCAAATTAATGGTATTGGCGGTTTTTTTGCCTTTATAGCTTAAAGCGCCATCAAATAGGTCTTCTTTAACACTGGCACCACCAAATTTGACATTGGCACGCAGCCCAAGACCCCGCCAAATATAAGCTTCACCACCAACGCCAGCGGTGATGGCTAGCTTTGAATAGCTGTCAAAGGCGCTGTCGGCAACATCAAGTTTCATGCTTTGCACGCCAAGGGTGGCAAAAACCAAGAAGTTTTCATCAGGGCCCAAAACATAACCACTCATTAGGTCAAAACCTAGGCTGCCTTTGTTTTGGGTGGCTGAGGTATAGGACAAGTCGTCGCGGATAATTTGTCCTGCCGTGATGTTTTTGTTAGACCCCGCTAGATAATATGAAACTTCGGCACCCACCATGACATTCATGTAGGGTGTTTCT
>CAKZLM010000029.1 GCA_937126915.1 uncultured Alphaproteobacteria bacterium | reverse complement strand
CGCTTTGGGCTTTGGCGGGGTCAGCAGAAAAAGCTAATCCCGCCATTAAGGCCGCCGTAATCATTGTTGTTGTTTTTAGCACCGTAATTTTCCTCATAAGTCTCATCATTGCTTGGATAAAAGCTAGCATGTTTTTAAAAGATTAAAAGACAAGATTTATAAGAAACGACAAATGCCTTATCGACCCGATTGCGAAACCACCAATTTTTCTGGGAACAGGCCTTGTGGGCGCCATAACAACATCCCAACAATGATAAAGCCAATGATGATATATTGGATAGAGCCTGTGTATAATTGTGCTTCAATGGGTGCGTAATTGGCTAAGCCCCAGCCACTAAGGGTCCACGCCCCCCAAATGATAAAGGTGCCTGCAATGGCGCCTTTGTTGTTACCAGCACCACCAACAATAAGCATGGCCCATATTTGAAAGGTCAGCGTTGGCAAAACGTCTTGCGGGCTGATGAAGGCATAAAAGCTGGCAAACAAGCCACCCGCCATTCCCATAATCATTGACCCAACCACAAAGGCTTTTAAACGAATTTTAGAGGGGTTCTTACCCAATGACTGTGCGGCTACCTCATCCTCTCGAATAGCCCTTAGCAAGCGACCAAAGGGGGACTTAATCACCCGCTCTAGATAAAAATAAACCGCCAACAGAACCACGGCCACCAGCAATAAAAACAACAGGTTATAGAAAAATGGGTTGGCAATTAGGGCTTCCAAGGGGCGCTCAAAACCGCGCATACCAAGGGCACCTCCAGAAAAGCCTGACGCATTACGCACAACCGTTTCAAAGGCCACCGCCACACCAAAGGTGGAAATTGCCAAATAATCATGCCGCAGCCTTAAGGTCAAAAGCCCAACAACCCAAGCAAGGGCACCCGCTATTATGGTGCCACCGATTAAAGCCAGCGGGTAAAATAACCCAAACCCACCAAGTTGATCAGGCTGGGGCGTGCCGCCTAACATAATAGTGGCATAGGCACCAGCGCCAAAAAAGGCAGCCACACCGCCGTTAAATAGCCCTGTGTTACCCCATTGGAAATTAAGCCCCAAAACAGCAATGGCAAGGATGGCAGCGATGGTGGTGAAAAACACTGCATAGGAAATAATACCAATCATGATCGCGCCTCCCCAAATAGGCCATTCGGGCGTACCAGCAACACCGCTAAAATAATTAAAAACGGCACTGCAGGGCTATAACCAGATGGCAATATCAACAAAGCCATGTTCGCTGCTAGCCCCACAATAAAGCCGCCCAGCACCGCACCATAAATCGAGCCAATACCACCGACAATGGTGGCGGCAAAAATGGGCAGAACCAAATCACGCCCCATGATCGGGCTGATATTGTTGGTTAAACCATAAAAAATGCCGGCCGCCGCTGCCAATCCACCGCCCAAAATCCAAATGGTGGCGATAACCCTCTTCAAATCAACGCCTGATACCGCAGCCAAGGTTGGATTTTCAGCCACCGCCCTGAGGGAATAGCCAAAAGTGGTTTTAGATAACATAAGATGCAGCAACACCATAATTACCGCGGTTAACCCCAAAACAAACACTTGGTCTGGCTTAACGATGAGTAAGGGGTCTTGGCTAAGCAACATGGCAAAGGCAATGTCATCACTGTATAACTGTGTCTCAAGTCCAAACATTAACCCTAAAGCATTGCGAATAATCAAAGCCACACCAAAGGAAGCGAAAACCATCGACAATTCTTCCCCCTTTTCTCTGATGCGCTTAAAAACCCAGCGATCAATGATCATCGCCGAGAAGCCCGTTATAAGAAGAGCAACAGGAAAAGCCAACAGCAAGCCCCATGTTAGACTTAAGCCACCAAGGCTTGTGCTAAGGACAGGCAAAAGGGCCGAGAACACGCCATCAAACACCAAGGCGATATAAGCGCCTAAGGATAGCAATTCAGCATGGGAAAAATTTGCAAACCTTAGGGTGTGCATGACCATGGTCAAACCAATGGCACCCAATGAAATGATCGAACCACTTAAAATGCCATCTGCCAATGATTGTATCATGACATTTCCCCTTGCTTGGTGGGGTTAAGGCGTTTGCCACCCATATAAATTTCACCCACCACAGGATCATTTAACAAGTCAGCGGCTTTTCCGTTCAATTGGTTGGTGCCTTCTGCCAAAATGTAACAATGATCGGCTAATTTAAGCGCTTGTTTGACATTTTGCTCAACCAACAAGATCGATACACCGTCTTTAGTTAAGTCTTTTGCTTGTTGCAAAACCTCTTCGGTAGCTTTAGGCGACAGACCCGCTGATGGTTCATCCATCATAATGATGCTAGGGTTGTTTGCCAGCGCCATTGCCACAGCCAAAATTTGCCGCTGCCCTCCCGACAATGACCCCGCTTTGGCGTTTCGTTTTTCTGTCAAAACTGGGAATTGGTCTAACAGCCCAGCCAGCCTTGCCTTGGCATTATCAGGGCTTTGGCGCAAAACCAGTTGCAAATTTTCAATGATTGTTAGGTTTTTAAAAATATTATCCGACTGTGGCACATAAGCCAACCCATGACGTCCCATTTGATGGGGCTGTATCCTTGTTATGTCCTGTTCCCCCATCGTCACGCTGCCGGATGTAACAGGCACTATGCCCGCCACCGCCTTAATAAGTGTTGATTTCCCGGCACCATTAGGGCCAATAATCACGGTCATTGATTGCTTTTCAAGGGTTAGACAAACATCTTTTAAAATTGGTAGGTCTTTGACATAACCAGCCACCAAATTTTCAATTTTGAGAACATCAGTCATCATCAAACCCCGTTCCCAAATAGGCATCTAAAAGACCTGTATTGGCTTGCGCCTCTTTGGCTGTCCCCTCAAACACAACTTCACCCCCCGCCAAGGCAATAATCGGGTCGCAATGCTTCATGATGAAGTCCATATCATGTTCAATCACTAAAAAGGTTTTGCCCTGTTCGTTCAGCGCCTCAATACGTTCCAACAATATTTTGGTAAGCGACGGATTAACCCCTGCGGCGGGCTCATCCAGCAAAATAACATCAGGATCGCCCATTAAAACGCGGGCTAATTCCAACAGTTTCATCTGTCCGCCTGAAATTTTGCCAGCATCATGGTCAGCCAATTTTGACAAGGTCACAAAATCAAGAATTCCTAGAGCTTTTTGTCGAATTTTCTTTTCCTGCTCTTTGATCAAAGACCGCTTTAAAAGTGGGCTAAGCAACCCCTCCCCTACTTGCTGCATAGGGGCCAGCATAACATTTTCCAGCACGCTCATTTTTTTAAAAGGTCGTGGAATTTGAAAAGTTCGCGCCAAGCCACTAGCAAACAAGTCATCTGACGAAAGCCCGGTAATATTTTTATCACCCAATGCGATGGTGCCGGCTGTTGGCTGCACCGTCCCCATCAAGGCATTGAAAAAGGTGGTTTTCCCCGCGCCATTGGGTCCAATAAGCCCTGTTATAGTGCCTTTTTTAATAGACAAAGACACATCATTAACGGCACGAAAACTGCCAAAATCCACCGTTAAACCCTTCACGGTTAAGGCATCATGCCCCGTATACACACTCATGAGGTAGGCCCCTTAGTTGCGTTATCCGTGTTGAGATTATATTTCATAATGCGCCCATGGCGACCACTGCGATCGCTCTCCAAACCAAATACTGGACCATTTGGCCCTTTTGCCTTATCTAGCACATACTCCAACTCAGAATAATCTTGGCGATCCATCTTAAATTTAAAAGCTTCTAAGGTGCGTGGTAAATGATGAGCATAACGCGCCCCGACAATGGCCGCAGCCACACCAGGGCGATCTAACACATAGCGGATAGCCACCGCGCTTAGACCAACTGAATACTTCTCGGCAATAGCTTTCATCACGCCTAGCAATTCTTGAAATAAGTCCCACGGGCCAAATTCATCAATGATTAAGCGATATTTAATCAAGGAACGGTTTTCAAACTGAAAGCCGGGGTCAGGTTTACCAAGCCAGTTTTCTGTCAAAAAGCCACCCGCCAAAACACCATAACAAATAAGCTGCATAGTATGATCAAGAGACCAGTCAATTAAGCCCCTCTCAGGCCTATGATCTAAGATAGAATATTGCACCTGATTTGAGACCAAATTAAAACCAGCATTAGTGAATATTTTGGTGTCAGTAATATCCCAATTAGTGACCCCCAAATGGCGAATTTTTCCTTTTTCTTGTAGGGTTTTTAAAATATCCAACGACCTTGCTGGGTCACCCAACGACATGTCCCACCAAAAGAACTGCACCAAATGCAAACAATCTAAATTTAAGCGATTTAGTGATCGATCAATGATCGCTTCAACCTCATCATGACGCAAATCAGACAAGCGCGATAAATCCGGCACCAGCTTAGTATGAACGCACACTTGATCGGCATAATCAGTGCCGCGTCTTTTCCGCACATCAGCAATGAAGGCACCAATCATTTCTTCAACGCCAGTATAAATATCCGCACAGTCAAAAGTGTTAATGCCTGCATCAACAAAGGCTTCCATATCAGCAATGGCGGCTGCTTTATCAACGGCACCATGGCCGCCAGACAATTGCCAGCCGCCTTTTACAATGCGGGAAATTTCATGGTCAGGACGCAGATGGGTGCGCTCAATTTGGTTACTCATACACTAATCTTTCTCATTATTTACTTTTTGCCAATAAGGCGTTTGGCGTTGGTCAGGCAGGCCTGTGGTTTCAGCATGGGAAAAGTGGCGTTTTCCTATACGGGTAATTATAAAACGGCCTCCACAATGGGGATCAGGACAGGCAACTTCAGCGTCACTTGTCATCCAATCATTTGCGGATGTTTCACGTTGTTTGGCAGGCAGCAAAGGTAAAATTGCGCTAAGGGCATACATTGAAACCTGCTGGCCCTCTTCAAATCGCAGGGTTTCGCCTTCCACATAAAAGCACTCGCCTTCAATATGACGACACACAGGGGTTCGACCGTCTAAAACGGTTTCCACCTTTAAATCATAGAGCCAAAACTCATCGTCCTTAGCCATCTAAGCATTCCCCCCAAAATGATGAGATAAAAACCTAGCCTTAGCAAAGGGTATGGTCAAGTAGGCATGGACAATAATATACTCACCCCATTCCCCAGACCACAGGGTGATTTTATCAGAATTGAGCAGGGGGTGGGCACAAAAGTAGGCATATCACCAAGAGATTATTGATTTACCCTTGGAAGAAAAAAGCGGCTAATTCATTGAAAATGGTGGTGCCCTCTCCCGGACTCGAACCGGGACGGGGAAATTCCCCGAGAGATTTTAAGTCTCTTGCGTCTACCAATTCCGCCAAGAGGGCTTAAGTGCGAGCCAAAAGATGTAGGCTCTTTAATATGCGGGCCAATATAGCCATTTTCTTTTTCAAATAAAGCACAAAATGCATCAAAGTTGATTTTTTTTATTTTCGGCTGGCTTGGTGAAAAATTTCGATCACTTTCTCAACATCTTCTCTTGTAATGTCAAGATGTAAAACCAAGCGCATTTCAAGGCCCGTCGGCAAAACAAGACCGGTAAGCGAGGCTAATTTATCAAGCTGGTCTCTGACCTTTTGATCAACATTAACAAAAACCATATTGGTTTCAACTCGTTCAATATCTACCTCAACACCCTTTACCCCCTGCAACCCCTCAGCAAGGCACTCGGCGTTTTGATGATCCTCCAAAAGGCGATCAACTTGGTTTTTTAAGGCAAACAAACCACCTGCCGCCATCATACCAGCTTGGCGCATACCACCACCCAACATTTTGCGCCAATGTTTGGCTTTTTCGATAAAATCTTGAGACCCAACTAGTACAGAGCCCATCGGCGCACCTAACCCTTTTGATAAGCATATGGAGACAGTATCAAAGTCCTTGGTTAGATCTGATGCCGTTTCACCAGTTTTAACAACAGCATTAAAAAGCCGCGCGCCATCCAAATGCAACGACAAGCCATACTGATCACAAATAGTGCGAATTTCTGCAGGGTGATCAAGCGGCATAACCCGCCCACCATAGGTGTTTTCAAGGCACACAAGGCGTGATTTGGCAAAATGGATGTCATCAGGCTTAATAGCTGCTTTCAGGGCTTCTAGGGGCATAACAGCCTTTTCGGTTAGCTCTATCGGCTGGGGCTGAATACTACCCAAAACAGCGGCGCCTCCGCCTTCATATTTATAGGTATGCGCTTGATTACCAACAATATATTCATCGCCGCGCCCACAGTGGGTTAAAAGGGCAATTAAATTGCTTTGGGTACCTGACGGGCAATAAAGGGCTGCTTCTTTCCTTAAAAGATTAGAACAATAGGTTTGCAAGGCGTTTACACTGGGGTCTTCGCCATAAACATCATCGCCCACATTGGCCCCAGCCATGGCAGCACGCATTTCTTTTGTTGGTTTTGTTACCGTATCGCTGCGTAGATCAATCATGTTACCCCCTGCCCTTTAACAAAAACACCTCTAGTGTTTTAACCATAAAGCAAAGAAGATCAAGCCGTATTCATCAAAACGGCGCTCTGCTGGGCATGAGGTTGGTCACCATAGTCGATCTGGTGAGAGGTTTTGCTCTCCCATTCAATGACGGCTTCCTTAAGTTTCTCTGCTGTCATAGGATTTGAGTGGAAATAGCCTTGCTGCAAGAAACATTTATGTTGGCATAAAAACTCTGCTTGGCGAAGGTTTTCAACCCCTTCTGCATAAACCTTTAATCCCATATTCATGGCAAGCGATAAAATGCTATTCACAATGACCAATTCTTTACCACCATGAAGCATATTACGAATGAATGAATTATCAATTTTTAAAGAACTAACAGGCAATTCAGTTAAATAGCTTAAACTGGAAAAGCCGTTTCCGAAATCATCGATACTGACTTGATAAACACATTGGCGCAATAATTCAATTGATTGCAGGGCGTCGGGACCGCGACTGGTCATCATGGTTGTTTCGGTTAATTCAAATTCAATGATTTTAGGATCAATCCCCGCCCCTGCAAATTCAGACAATAATCTATAGATAAGATCAGGCTTATCCAACTGCAGCCCCGATAAATTAATCGACACGTTCGGCATATAAAAGCCTTCTGCCTGCCAACTTTTTACTTGGCTAATAACCTGTCTCACCACCCAAATACCAACATCATGAATGGCACCGCTTTTCTCAAAAACGGGTATAAAGCGTTCAGGCAGGATAAGTCCCCTTTTCGGGTGACGCCAGCGCATCAACGCCTCGCAGCCAACCACCTTTTTATTCAACACATCAACCTTGGGCTGATAGACCAAATAAAGCTCACCATTATCCATAGCTCGCTCACAGGACGTTTCTAACAAGCAATACTCTTCAAGGGCCTGCAACATATTATTATCAAACTGTATAATGCTGTTTTTGGTGGTGTTTTTAACATGGTACATAGCTACATCGGCTTTGGTAATGATGTCAGATAATTTTTCGCCATGGGTCGGGAAATAACTAATTCCTATGCTGGCTGAAACACCAACTTCATTGTCTGCAATGCTCATTTTATGGCTAATTTCTGCTAGTAATTTCTGCTATTAATTTCTGCGCAACAGTCTCTGCTACAGTAACATCATCTAGGCCGTCTAGTATGACCACAAATTCATCACCACCTAAGCGCGCTGCTATATCATTAGCGCGAATGCTTTTGCTTAAACGCTTAGATATGGTGATCAACAATTCATCACCAACATCATGCCCCAAGGTATCATTGATCACTTTAAAACCATCTAAATCAATGAAAAGAAAAGCAATTTGATTTTCCTGTCGTTTTGCTCTGGCAAAATTATAGGGCAATATCTCTTCCAAAAAGCGGCGATTGGGCAGGCCGGTTAAGGAATCATGATTGGCTTCATATTGCAATTTGATACGCGCATTTTCCAAATCCTCAGTGCGCTTTTGTACCTTCACCTCCAGCTGTTCATTCAGTTGCTTTAAGTCTTGCTCAAGTCGCGCTTGTTTTTGTAAAGATGCCCCTAAAGCACGATACTGTCTTTTGACTTTTTTCTTATCTTTAAAGGACGATACACGGCGATATTCAGAGAGGATCGCAATAGCAACCGATATACTAAAAATAACAAATAGTTCGACGAAATAAGATTGATTGGCAGTTGGAATAGATAAGATAACCGCAGAAATCAAGGCCATTGTTGGTAATAGATAAAACAATACCAACCGCTTATAATTAAAGATCAAAAGCGTTGCCATACCGACATTAACCAAATTATAAGACATAATGGTTTGGTTGCTTTTAATATCCAGATAAGCCAAGGATGTTGCAAAAACCTGAATGGCAATCATCAAACTATATTCAAATGCCTTGTTGTTTTTAAAAACCCTTAAACGTGATAAGCTTGCAAAGCAGGGAAACAACACTAAAAAGCATATGAAAACAATGTCATAGGCATTGGGGCTAGACAAAACATTCGACGCCTCTGTTGAGTAGAGCAAATAGAACAAGCTGACCGCTGCACAGGCAAGCGCGGTCATTGCCAAAGTGATAATATTTTGACTGACAGTTTTTTCCTGAATATGGATCGATCATTTATGCCAAGCAAATTTATAAACACGTAGCTACTCCATAGGCTTAATAGCTTATAGAATATAAGTAGTTTGTGTTGATTTTATTACAAATTTGAGATTCACACAGCAACCACAACAGCGACCTTCATCATTTAAGCCATAAATACCCCGCTTAGGTGCCTAGCTTCATTTTTTGCAAAACCCTTAAATACCAAAAAACCATTCGCCCGGTGCCACAATCTACTATGCTCCTCCACCCAAAAGGATAATTTTTAATCGGCTTTAGCCTTAACCAAACACCTTTTACAAGCAAGAGAACCTAAGCACTTTTGCCCTGTCTAAACACACACAGAACACTATGAATGACTCATAGATGATATCCATATTGGTTAAAATATTGACATTTAATATTTTAACGGTTATATTTCTCTATAAATAACCAAATTGGAGATATGGCATGTTTAAATTACAAGGGTCCGTCGGCAGTGGCGGACAAAATAGACCCGAAGATATTATTAAGCTGAAAAAGGCCTTTATCATTTTGAAGAAAAAGCGCCTACACTTTAAGGCCCTTAATCTGTGGCCACGCACTGTTGATGGCAAGATGGATCAAATGCTCACCAAAGCCATTGCTGAATTTAATGACAACCATAAATGCAGCAACAAACAACGCATTGACCCCCACGGCCCCAGCTGTTCTATGCTCAAAGCCCTCATAGGTAACAGCCTCGACAACCTTGGCACATCCGCAAAAGTGTCTTGCTCGGTTACTTATGCTGGCGACCCTGAAAAATTAGCCAAAAAAGCCGCTAATGATCAATCATCTGCCCCCTTCCCTGCGGCAGAGCGAGAGGACTTAGCGAGTATCATTAATCAAGCATCAAAGCTTATGAACACTGTACTTGAGCGCACCAATGACGAGGTTTCAGATCAGGGGTATTTCCAAACAGAATTGGTCATCAAAGGAAAGACAGATAGTGTTGATAGCGCAAGTCTCAACAGCTTATATTCATCAATGAATTATGAAATTACTCCTGAAGCTTGGAGTTTTTATGGGCATACTAGACTTTTTTTAAGATCAAAATTACGGTTAAGCAGCCTAACCAAACAGCAAACACCAAGCGAGTTGCAACTCAAGAACATTGGGATCACCAGCTATCCACACCAACACCTAATAAAACAATATATCGGCGCCTTGAACTTTATCTTTTATGACCGTGAAACTAGTAAAAAACCATTTTATGGAATCAATGAAAAAAGTAATGTTGAGACTGTTGCCCTTATTGAAACGTTAGAAGGTATTTCAAGATGCCTAGCTGACGATGTCTTATCCCACTTTAAAGTGCTAAAAGAAACCTTACTTCAGCAGGATGCCAACAGCATAATTAGAGATGAACTAAGAGCTGTCTTGTTTGAATTACAAAAAAATCTAGAAATCTACAATGAAGAAACGCGAAAAAACTTCAATGATTTTAAGGAGAATACTGGATTGAACTTTTTTGAAAATCTCCTATCTGAATCTCTTACAATTGGAGATATGAAGAAAATTAAACTATCCCCCCTTAATTGCCTACTTGATGCAACATTGGGTTTCCTTTTGGACTATCAAGATGCAAAAAAAGCGATTGATGAGAAAGATGTCATCGGGCTTAAGATGGTCGATGACATAAGAAGAATACAAAAATATATTCAAATTGAAGTCGACAAGTCATCGGCCCTTGTGGAAAAAATAAAAAATTTGGGGCACAATTAAAAAATTGCCATCTATTTCTCTATCGGTGACAGGTCTTCTCCAGGAAAGCTTAATCGAAGCATTTCTTCATCATACAACAGCAGTTGATTAAGTGTATTATTGTAAAGATCAACATCCTTGAGAAGACCAAACGATTTTAAGCCAAACAAATAGCCAAAAACCCTCATCGGAGTTTGTTCATCATAAAACAATGACTTTTCAAGCTCAACCCCCGCTTTTAACATTGACACTAAAAAATGCTCATTACGATCAGGGTAAGATTTGTATTTAAAAAATAAATTATAATAATTATCACTTATTTCTTTTATGCTTAAAAAGTTTTGCTTTATTAGGTCATACCTCACCTCAGAATCTGCAAAAAATTTTATCTGTTCTTCCTTGATTGATAACCTCAAAAAAACTTCATCACTATTCTCAAAGGTAAGATTTTTATCAGCATGCTCCATTAAAAGATAACCAATCAGTTTATCCTATGTTGTCGAGCTTTCAGACCACATTAAAGTCTTGGCTGATTCAAATATCTTAAATGGTTCCTTTTCTTCAAAAAGACTCTTTCTGGAAATGAGTTCTTTATAGTAATTTGGCAGCACTGGCTTACCAAAAAAAGGATGATAAATTTCCAATTTATATTGCTCATTAGTTATTGAAAAACGCTTTGCATTATCATGGTTTGAGGGCCTAGAGTTTTTCGAAAATACTGCCGTTAGAGCTTTAAAGGCTGCAATCTCAAGAAGCCTTTTCCCCTCTGCTTGTTTATTCTGGTCTTGTTGACCTAAGTAATGCCCACCAACAAAAACCAACGCTTCAGCATCATGAAAGGTATGCGGAAGTTCAGTCAGTTGAAACTCATATAAATCAATGGCCTTTTTCTTGTTTTGAGTAAAACAAGCACCTTCATAAACCATTCTGGTGACGACATTCAAAGTCGCATCTTGTTTATTGTTTATCAGGCTATCAAACAGGTCTTGATTGGATAATATGACCTCACACTTACCCTCTTGAATAAGATTAAAAATCTCATCATTAGCCTTTACAGCATGTAGGCCACTAGCCATCATCAATACCAAACTTAAACAAAAAATCCGCAAAGCACTTCCACATCTAAAATCACACTTTTAAGATGATGAAGTAATTACAACAAAACTGCAAGCCCCGTTTTAATTTGCCCTTTTTGATGGGCTGGGCAGGGTAATGTTCGACTATCCTTGACTCTTAGCGTTAAAAGGCTCATTTTAGGCGCCATCATAGGGGTGCCGATAATGGCTGAGATTGGGACGTTCCCTAAACCCTTTGAACCTGACACGGGTAATGCCGACGAAGGGAATGGTGCGTTTTGTGAATTGGGGGATTTGGGCCATAGGCCATACATTTTAGCTCCCACCTTTACCGCCAGTCTTTTCTTCATGCAGCCCGATTGAATTTTAGAGAGGCATGTCATGAATAAACCTGAACGAATTCCAAGCATTGATGTCACCACAGGGCCGTTGCCAGCATCAAAGAAAATCTATATTCCCGGTGAAATTCACCCTGAAATTCGCGTGCCATTACGTGAAATTGGCTTGCACCCAACCGCCAATGAAGACCCGGTTGTGGTTTATGACACCTCTGGCATTTATTCTGACCCTGACCAGACCATTGACATTCAAAAAGGCTTGCCACGCATCCGTGAAAGCTGGATCCGCGCCCGCGGTGACGTTGAAGACTATGACGGCCGTGAAGTGAAACCTGAGGACAACGGCGGTGCAACCGGTGATCGCCTTGTGCCTGAGTTCCCCAATATCCAACGCCCAATGCGCGCTAAGGACGGTAAAACGGTCACCCAACTACAATATGCACGCGCAGGCATCATTACCCCAGAAATGGAATATATTGCCATTCGAGAAAACGAAGGCCGTAAGCAAGTGCGCGAGCAAATGGAACGCGATGGCGAAGACTTTGGTGCCGAGCTGCCAGATTATGTGACCCCTGAATTTGTTCGTGATGAAGTGGCCCGTGGTCGTGCGGTTATCCCTAGTAATATCAACCACCCTGAAAGCGAACCGATGATCATTGGGCGTAATTTCTTGGTGAAAATTAATGCCAACATCGGCAACAGTGCTGTGACCTCGTCAGTGGCAGAAGAAGTGGATAAAATGGTGTGGGCCATTCGCTGGGGCTCTGACACCGTGATGGACCTATCAACCGGTCGTAACATCCATAATATCCGTGAATGGATCATCCGCAACAGCCCTGTGCCCATTGGCACGGTGCCTATTTACCAAGCCCTTGAAAAGGTTGATGGTGTGGCTGAAAACCTTACATGGGAAGTGTTCCGCGACACTCTTATTGAGCAGGCCGAGCAAGGCGTTGACTATTTCACCATCCACGCTGGCGTTCGCTTGGCCTATGTGCCAATGACTGCAAAACGTGTGACAGGCATAGTCTCTCGCGGTGGTTCCATTATGGCGAAATGGTGCTTGGCGCATCATAAAGAAAGCTTCCTATACGAGCATTTTGATGAAATTTGCGACATCATGGCAAAATATGATGTGTCTTTCTCGCTGGGTGATGGTCTACGCCCCGGCTCCATTGCTGATGCCAATGACGAAGCGCAATTTGCAGAACTTGAAACCCTTGGCGAATTAACCAAGCGCGCGTGGGACAAAGGCTGTCAGGTGATCATCGAGGGCCCCGGCCACGTGCCAATGCACAAAATTAAAGTGAACATGGAAAAGCAGCTGAAAGAGTGTGGCGAAGCACCTTTCTATACGCTTGGACCATTGACCACCGACATTGCACCCGGTTATGACCATATCACCTCTGGCATTGGTGCGGCGATGATCGGCTGGTTCGGTACTGCCATGTTATGTTATGTGACACCAAAAGAGCATTTGGGGCTGCCCAACCGCGATGACGTGAAGGTGGGTGTGGTAACCTATAAAATTGCCGCTCACGCCGCTGATTTGGCCAAGGGCCATCCGGGCGCCCAAATCCGTGATGACGCCATGAGCCGTGCACGCTTTGAGTTCCGCTGGGAAGATCAGTTCAATCTGGCCCTTGACCCAGAAACTGCGCGTGACTTCCACGATCAAACCTTGCCGAAAGAGGCGCACAAAGTGGCGCATTTCTGCTCAATGTGTGGACCAAAATTCTGCTCGATGAAAATTTCACAAGATGTGCGTGACTATGCCGCCAAAAAAGAACAGGCGGAAAAAGGCATGCAAGAAATGTCTGAGAAGTTTAAAGAGGCAGGCTCTGAGGTTTATCTTGAAAAAGACAAGGTCGAACCAGCTGAATAAATTTTAAATTCACACAATCGCAATAAAAAACAGGCACCGACAAAATTGTCCGTGCCTGTTTTTTATGGATTATTTAATATCATCCCTGATATTTAGTTGCCAAGGTCTGAAAGTATGTGCTTGCGGGACACTATCTATGAACCAGTTTACCCAGACTTTAATTTGACCACAATCATTGGAGTCGACTCTACTTACTGTCAGCAAAGGTCCACCAGACATAAGTTAGACTATATCACCACGATGAATTGCAATCATTACCAAGTCCCCTTATCTAGTATGACAGGCTGGGCAGCAATGCGCACATCCATCACTATTTGCATAAACCTTCTTGGCTGCTGAAACTGCTGAGTGGCAGTTTGAGTGTAATCCAAGCGATGTTTTATTGGCAATTATCGGTAAATATATGCACCCAGTAACGTGAACTTCATGCTCACCTCCACTTTGGGCATTATCATTGACATAATATCTTTGCATCAGGTTTCCTCTTTTTGTTTAACATGGCGCAATCACTATAACTATTTGGTGTGTAAATTACAAGACTTTCGGAAAAGTTTTATTTAACTGTCGCCCCAGAGAGGATTATTGGAATAAAAACCGCCCGCCAACTGCTGGGGTCATTTTACTGTAACATTCCACGCCTAGAGTGATGGCTAATAAAAGTGAAGTCGGTAGACGTGAAATATAGCCATTTAATCATGCTGCCCTTTGCTGAGCGCATGAAATTGGCAGGTAAGCACAGAAACAATCAATGTAATTTTGGGCCTTTTCAGAACAAAACTAGATTAAATTCAATGCGTTCATATAGTTGACACAAAGGACCTGTAGTTATCTCTTAAGGAGACTTTTATGCGGCGCTTATTCATGATCTTAATCCTTTTGGCACTCCCCTTATCAGGGAGGGCCCAAGAGCCCATTACGTTGACAATTTTATTTTCCGATTCCAGTGCTTACGTTAGTCATGAAAACGGTGTCACCACGGGTATTATTTATGATTATATGGAAAAGATGGCCGCTGATCAGAATTTAAAAATTGTATATGCCCCCCACTCTTTGCGTGAGCGTTTAAAAATCCTTTCAAGTCGGCGTGAAAATATCTGTAGCTTTGGCATGCGTAAAACGCCAGAGCGCGAGAAAATGTTTCGCTTTTCCGATAAAATGGGGTGGGGCCCCACCAACGCATTAATTGTTGGATATGGCGTCCCTAATTTGCGTGGATATACAACACTAGCTGAAGCCATCAATGCAGAAAACCTGACCATATCCCGCCTTGAGGGCACCACGTTTGGTGAAAACATCAACAAACTGATTGATCAATATGATATCAAAGCTGTTAATTCCAGCCAGATGCGCACCATCCGTTTGCTAAACCAAAACCCCAAATTAGGGTATCTTATCAGCACCGCCTTTAGCAGTAGAGTTTTGTTATTAGAACAATCTAGCGGCCTGAAAATTTACAGTCATTTTGATGAATTTGATGTGCAAGTTGATTATTATGCCATGTGTTCAAAACTAACCTCTGATGACACCATTAATCGCCTTAATGCAGGTATTCAATCAATTGGGACATTGGCCCTAGAGCCATAGGCCACGCAATCGTTCATCTCAGATTTACGATGTTTTAACGCTTTTCCTCTATACATCCCAATAAATATAACTATAACCCTTCAGTGGGGTAAGTTTTTGAGGGGATAAAATTCATTATGAGTAAGAGAGATTTGGGCCAGGCCATCCTGTCTGGCACCGCAAAGCGTTCGTTATTGGCCTGCCTATTAGCCACCAGCTTCATGATGGCACCAGCCAGCTTTGCACAAGATAATACCAAAGTTATCTATGACACCGCTTATTTCCAAAAATACAGCACTGTCACCCTAGAAGACATGATTAAAAACATCCCCGGTGGTACCGCCATGTTAAGCGATATTCGCCGTGCCGCGCGTGAAGACCAAGGGTCACGCGGGTTTGGTAACACAGGGGCGCAAATTTTGATCAATGGCAAGCGTTTATCGGGCAAGGCCAATGACATTGCTGCCAACCTAACCCGGATCAGCGCTGATCGGGTTGAGCGTATTGAGCTGATCCGTGGCACCGCAGAAGGGTTAGACATTCAAAGCGATGGTATTCTTTTCAATGTGATTTTAAAAGAAGGCGCTGACAGTATGTCCAGCACCCTTGTTGAGGCGCGCGTTGATTATAGCGATGGCGGCAAATTTCGTCCCAGCGGTCAGGTTGCCTACAGTGGCAAAACCGGCAATGTAAATTACGGCATTGGCTATCAATATAAAATTTGGCAACGCATTTTAAGGGTTGATGAAGATGTTTTAAACGCTGACCAAAGCCCGCGCCAATTCCGCCCTTATGAAGCCAATAAATATAAACAAGAACATATTGTCACCGGCAATGTTGGGTTTGACTTTGATAATGGCGCCCGCTTGCGTCTTAACGGTCTTTATAACGACAACCAATATGATGAAACCGTGGTGGAAGAACAATTTGACCTGAACCCTCAAACCCTTGTGGCCATTGAAAATACCATTTTTGATAATGTTAAGGATAATTGGGAAATTGGTGGCGACTTTGAAACCACCCTTGGCGGTCTTGGCACTTTCAAAAGCTTGTTCATTGTCACCAGCGCGGACAATAATAATAACCTAACACAGGACAATGTTGCAAACGGTATCACCACCATTAATTATGACAACACGGCCCTTTTCCAAGAAGATGAGAAAATTCTCCGCGCATCAATGACCAGCACACCCTTTGAGGGCCACACCCTTGAATATGGCGGCGAAGGCGCCTTTAATAAGCTTGATAAATCGCAAGTGTTTGTTAATGCCCCTGATGATCGCGCGGTGGTGAAAGAAGACCGCTATGAAATGTTCATCACCCACTCGTTTAACCCCCTTGATATGGTCAGTGTGCAATCAACCCTAACGCAGGAATTTTCAAAAATCTTCCAAGACCGTGAAGGCACCACCAACACCCGAAAGTTTGATTATTTAAAGCCGCGTTTTGAATTGCGTTATGACCTTACCGCCAGCGATCAAATCCGTCTATCAACCGAGCGTACAGTCAGCCAACTGAACCTAAACTTTTTTGTTGCCAGCCGTAACATTGCCGATGACAGCATCGATTTTGGCAACCCTAACCTTGAACCTGAAAAGGTGTGGTTACACTCTGTTGCTTATGAAAAGCGGCTAGACCAAGACGCGGGTTCTATTGAGGCAAAATTATCATACCAAGACATTAGCGACCATATTGATCGCATCCAAATTGGTGACCCCAATGGCGCCAGCAGCGGTGTTGGTAACATTGGCGACGCCTACCGCTTGCAATTTGATCTTCGCGGTAACTTTCGACTTGGTTTCATCGGCCTACCTAATGCTGACATCACCGCCAGCTATCGCTATATGAAACATGAAACCACCGACCCCTTTACCCTTGAGAAGCGTCAAACAACGGGCTGGAACCCGCATTATTGGAATATTGATTTCCAACACACCCTGCCTGAATGGAACTTTAAATATGGCTTTAACCTGCATCGCCGCACGCCTTCGTATCGCCAAGATATTTTCTTGTTTGAAAAGCGCGGCTTTAGACGCCACTTCACGGTCTTTGCTGAATATACCTTTATGGGCGACATCAAGGCGCGTTTACACCTAGGACACTTGTTAAAAGACATCAAAACCTTTGATAAAACCTATTATGATGGCAACATTGCCGACGGTGTCATTGATCGCTACGAAAACAGAGTTGAGCGCATGAGCCCCGACCTCTATTTCAGCCTACAAACAACGTTTTAAAAACGTTCAAGCGCCACGCAGGTTTATCCTCGGCTAACGCCTGCTGCCCTCGCACTTGCTCGGTACGGTTCGCTATAGGAATGACAACGTGTCATTCCTATTAAGTGACGCGGCGTAAACCACGACAGCCTTGATTGCGCCTCATGTGACGACCAAAGGGAGGATACGAAGGCAACAAAAAACTCTAAGGCATATAGGTCAGCACCAATCTTGCGCTGCTGTTTGGTTTTCCAAGAACGATGTAATTATCACCGAGCCTTAAAGGGTGGCGCATGCTGGCGCCCTGATGACCGATGCGCACTCCATTAACGATGGTACCTGACACAGTGCCTTTATCAACCACCAAAATTTCGTTTTTGCCTTTGGTGATTGCACAATGGTTTATCTCAAACGAAGCTGCCTCTGGCATTCTTAAAAACAAGCCATGATCATTAGCATTGGCTTTTAAATCACCCATTTTGGTGGAGCCCACTTCATAGGGCAAATTATTGATCCGGACATGGTCTATCATCACCTCAGCGGTTTGGCGAGACCCCGCTTCAAACACCAAGGTTGCCCGGTCGGGATCAAAACCAACCAAATATTTGCGAAAGCGGGTCATTTGCTTAGAGGCACGGCGCAGACGTTTTGACATGCTGTGGATGGTAAAGCGGGTTAAAGGTGTTTCATTACGGGCTATTTCGACAAAGTCTTTTTTCTCGACATAAAACCCTTCCATGTCAGAACAACAAAGCGCGGTCATTGAATGCGGTTCACCAAAAATAACCGATGTTTCGCCCAACAATTCACCAGGGCCAATATCAGCCAAAAAGCTATCAGGGCTGGGATCGCCACTGTAGAGAAACACATAGCCTTTTTTAATAAGGAATACGCCAGCAGGCACGTCGCCCTGTTTAAAAAGCGCTGTGCCCTCTTTAAAGCTAACCTTCTGGCCTATTTTCTCAAAAATAGATGACATGTTCTGTGTTAATCCCTGCCCTGCTTTATTGGCTAGATGTTAATCGCTTTGATGGTTTGAGTTTAAAAACTCACCCCCCATCTCAGAGGTGCGTTTACCCTCAGCAATGACCGCTTTGCCATTTACAAACACATAAGAAAACCCAACTGAATACTGATGCGGGTCTTCAAAGGTGGCAACCTCTGCCACTGTTTCTGGATCAAACACTACTAAATCTGCGACCAATCCCTGCTGCACCAAGCCACGGTCTTTTAGACCCATGCGGCTGGCTGGTAGGCTGGTCATTTTGCGAATAGCTTCTTCCAAGGTTAAAACACCCAACTCACGGCTATAATGACCTAAGACACGGGTATAGGTGCCATAGTTGCGCGGGTGCGGGGTGTTTTCACCAAAAGTAGGACCAAAACCATCGGTTGCCACCGCCACATATGGATGCTGCATAATGCGCTTAACATCATCTTCATGCATGGCATGGAAAACACCGCGACCACCGCCCTCATACACCAGTTCCATCAAGGTTTCAGCGCCATCTTCAACCGAGGTGGTTCGACCCCGTTGCAGGGAAATTTCTGCTAAGTTTTTACCGTTCAAAGACGTATCAGCCGGAAAGGACGACACATAAACGCGGGCCGGATCATCGCCGCCGCGATCTTTACGAATATTATCAATGATACCCGCCTTCACACGGGCGCGGGTTTCGGGGTCATCCAAACGGGCACGAACATCTTCGCGGGTTCCCTCCATCGCCCAAGATGGCACCAAAATCGTTAAGGTGGTGGAGGACGCCGTATAAGGATATTGATCAAGGGTAACATCCAAGCCTTTAGCACGGGCATCATCAACCATTTTTAGGCTTTCCACACTTTGGCCCCAGTTGGGTTTACCCACGGTTTTATGGTGTGAGATATGCGCTGGCAAGCCTGCCTTATCACCGATATTAATGGTTTCAGCGACACTTTTAAGCAAGTCAGCGCCCTCTTCACGCATATGGCTGGTGTAAATACCGCCATGCTGGGCTGAAACCTTAGCAAGGGCGATCACTTCATTCGTGTCAGCAAAAGTGCCCGGTAGGTATTTCAAACCCGTTGACAAGCCAAAGGCACCATCATTCATGGCTTTGGCGACAAGACCTTCCATTTCTTGTTGCTCTGCATCACTGGGTGCTTTGTCAACATTGCCCATCACCGCACGGCGCACCGTGTTATGACCGATCAACAATCCAACATTATGGCCTAGGCCTTTACGTTTTGTGGCCTCAGCAAAGTCAGCCACATCAAGGGGCGACCCGCCACAATTGCCCGCCAACGCCGTGGTAATACCCTGAAACAGATTATTTTCAAGGCCAGCATTATCAAGGGCATCACGGTCAACATGGGAATGCAGATCCACAAAACCGGGGGCCACAACCTGCCCCGCGGCATCAACGACATTTGCTGCTTTGCTCAAATCAATCTCTTTGGCGATGGCGGCAATCTTGCCATCTTTAATCGCCACATCAGCGACATAGCCAGCAACTCCACTGCCATCGACGACAGTGCCATTATCAAGAATATAATCATATTGTTGCGCCAACACCGCTTGACTGGTTAGCGCCAATGACAAGCCAGCGCCCGCCATTAAGGTCATTTTTAATTTTTTCTTTAACATAAGGTTCCCCAACACTTGTTCTCATAAAAATCTATGGTTAAAACTAGGGTAACACCAGACAAAAAAAATGCAACAAATCAGAAGGCTATTCGATGAAATTTGAGAACACGCTAACCAAAGGAATCCTGATCAAACGCTACAAACGCTTTTTGGCAGATGTGACCCTAGAAAATGGCAAGGTTGTCACCGCCCATTGCGCCAACAGTGGCAGCATGTTGGGCGTGAAAAAAGAAGGTAGCACGGTTTGGTTATCGCCTAACACCAACCCAAAGGCCAAGCTCGACTGGCGCTGGGAAATGATTGAGGTTGACGGCAAGCCCGTTGGTATCAATACATCACACCCTAACCGCCTTGTTGAAACGGCTGTTAGCAACGGCGAGATTGAGGAATTAGCCAGCTATCAATCGGTGAAGCGCGAAGTGAAATATGGCCATCAAAACAGCAGAATTGATTTGTTGCTGAGTGATCCCACTGATAACAACCCCGCCCTGTGTTATGTTGAAATTAAAAATGTCACCCTAAAGCAAAACAACCGCGCTGAATTTCCCGATGCGGTGACCACCCGAGGATCAAAGCATTTGTTAGAGCTGATTGAAATGGTCAAAGAAGGCCACCGCGCAGTGATGTTTTACCTTGTCCAGCGTATGGACTGTGACAGCTGTTCCATTGCCAGTGATATTGATCCTGACTATGCCACTAATCTCACCAAAGCGATTGAGGCGGGGGTTGAGATTATTTGCTATGATTGCCATTTGGATGAAGCAGGCATTGAGATTAATCGAAAAATTCCATTCACAACCCCTTAAAGCCTTAACAGACAGATTTTTTTCAGCTATAGAAGGACCATACTTTATTGATCAGATCATTGTAGGATTTTTGGATAATGAATTATATCGCTGCTGAGGTTTCACCAGACGTTGCCACCACGGCCATTAAATTGCATGGCGAAAAAGGCTTTGATGGTATGCGTAAAGCGGGCCGCTTGGCGGCTGAAACCCTTGATATGATTACGCCCCATGTGCAACCGGGCATCACCACAGAAGAACTAGACCGTTTGTGTCACGAGTTTATCTTGGACCATGGCGCGGTTCCAGCCCCGCTTAATTATCGTGGTTTTCCAAAGTCCATTTGCACCAGCATCAACCATGTTGTATGTCACGGTATTCCTGGCACAAAACGCCTGAAAGAAGGTGACAGCCTAAATATTGATGTCACGGTTATTGTCGATGGCTGGCATGGCGACACCAGCCGCATGTTCTTTGCCGGTAAGCCGCCTGTTCGCGCCCAACGCCTTGCTGACATTACCTATGAATGCCTAATGCGCGGTATTAAGCAAGTTAAACCCGGAAACACACTGGGTGATATTGGCGCGGCCATTCAAGAATATGCCCATGAAAACCGCTGTTCAGTTGTAACCGATTTTTGCGGTCATGGCTTAGGCCGTGTGTTTCATGATGCGCCGAATGTTTTGCATTATGGTCAATGGGGTCAGGGGTTGGAACTTAAAGAAGGCATGTTCTTTACCATTGAACCAATGATTAACTTGGGTAAAGCCGGTGTTAAAGTACTGGACGATGGCTGGACCGCCGTTACCCGTGATCGCAGCCTATCTATGCAATATGAACATTCCATGGGGGTTACCGCTGATGGCGTTGAAATTTTTACCGCCTCACCAAAGGGTTATACCAACCCACCCTACACTATTGTTGAATAGTCATTACATTTGAAAAGGGCAACGTCCCACACATGGCAGACAAACCACATTATCATGGTCATAGGCAACGCCTCAAGGAACGCTTTTTGAAAGGCGGCAGCAATGCCTTGCAAGATTATGAATTGTTGGAATTATTATTGTTCCAAGCCATACCGCGCCGCGATGTAAAACCCTTAGCCAAAGAACTGTTGGAAACCTTTGGCAGTTTTGGCGATGTCATTGACGCCCCTGCTGAACGCCTTAAACAGTTTAATGGCATTGGTGATAGCGCCCTTATTGCCCTTAAAATGATCAAGGCCGGCGCCAGTAAAATGGCGCAAGAGCAAATCATCAATAAACCCGTCTTATCCCGCTGGCAAACCCTGTTGGATTATTGTCGCATTACCCAAGGTTATGCTAAACATGAGGTTTTTAGGGTCTTGTTTCTGGACCGTAAGAATGTGCTAATTGCTGACGAAGTGCAACAAGAGGGCACCGTTGACCACACCCCCGTTTACCCGCGTGAGGTCATAAAACGTGCGTTAGAGCTAACCGCCAGCGCCATTATTTTGGTGCATAACCACCCCAGCGGTGACCCCACCCCATCACGCGGGGATATTGACATGACCAAAGAAATTATTGATGCTGGTAAAAAGCTGTCGATTACCGTTCATGATCACATCATTATTGGCAAAAAGGGCCACACCAGCTTTAAAAGCATGGGGCTAATTTAGTTTACCCGATGTTAATTCATCTGCTATAAAATCGCTACCAACACAGTCGTTTGGCT
>CAKZLM010000028.1 GCA_937126915.1 uncultured Alphaproteobacteria bacterium | reverse complement strand
GTTGCCACGGCATTTCGACCTTTAATTCGAAATCCAAGCGTTTTTCCGCCAAAACGACCCGCGCAATACGACATCCCGGATCCAACCATATGTGATACAATCTTCTCATAGGGCCTGACCTTATCTGAGAAACCTCTTTTTCGCCAAGCGAAAAGAACGCAGAGGTGGAAGATTTTTTAAAACCCCCATAAGATTGCTCCACAAATCAAAATTTTCGCTTTTCAAGCATCGCAACTGCTTGTTATAACTGTAACCATAACGACAATAATGAAGCTGTTTCCAGCGGGGGTTACCATGGATTTTTTCCAAGTTTTTATTCTCAGTCTCATCCAAGGCATTACAGAGTTTTTGCCCATTTCATCGTCAGGTCACCTTATTTTATTGCCTGAACTGACCGATTGGCCTGACCAAGGCTTGTTGATGGATGTGTCTGTTCATGTGGGCACCCTGTTGGCCGTTTTGCTTTATTTTTGGCGTGATACCAAAGGCCTAACCCTTGGCTTTTTTGCCACCCTTGGCATTCGCCCAGCCAAAATGGCGGTGCGCGGCACCCTTTATGATCGCCTGTTTATGGTGATTGTGGTGGCGACCTTGCCTGTGGTGGGTTTTGGCTATCTGATCAAAACCATGGATTGGAATGACCCGATGCGCAATGCCACCGTCATTGGCATTACCAGCATTGTGTTTGGTTTGTTGCTTTATGTGGTTGATCAAAAATGCGAGCGCCGCCGCGGGGTTGAAAATGTTGGCATCAAAGAAGGTTTATTTATGGGCTTTGCACAAGCCATTGCCCTTATTCCTGGAACCAGCCGTTCGGGCATCACCATGACCGCAGGACGTTATTTAGGCATGCGCCGCGAAGATGCCGCCCGCTTCTCTATGTTAATGGCGATACCAACAATTCTTGCAGCAGGCACTTTATTAATTAAAGACGCTTTGGAAGCAGGCTATAACGACACCATAAGCGATGCGTTAATTGGCGGCACCACATCTTTCATCGTTGCCCTTTTAGCCATCCACTTTTTAATGCAATGGCTCAAACAAGCCAGCATGACCATTTTCGTGATCTACCGTGTTGCCCTAGGCGCCGGTCTGTTATATTGGGTGTATGGCTAATCCAAAGCACATGCGCCCCTATTTTCTGTGCATAAGCGGGGCTGAGACATTGTAAAACTAGACCGAAACAAAATTTAACAGCTTTTTTGCCATTTTTTAAACGTAATAGTGCAGTAAAGGGCTAGACGCAGCGTATTTTAGTCATTATTAATGGCACACTTTTAACAATTATTCATTTGGGGTTTTAAATTGATTAACAATCCACAAGCACATCAGGATTCTGATGATATCGATATTTTTGATCTAATCACCATTCTTTATCGATACAAACTGGTAATTTTCATCATTGCTAGTGCGGTTAGTACTTTAGCCCTAATTTATGCCTTTACGGCAACTCCAATTTATCGTGCTGAAGCCATTATGGCACCTGCCATTAGAAACAATTCTGCTTCACAATTTTCTGGTATGCTAAACAGAATGACGGGCAGCTTAGCATCGTTGGGCGGCATTTCTTTGGATGCAGCTGGTCCTGACGAGTCAAAGCAGGCTATCGCTTACATGGAATCAAGAAAATTCCTTTACCCGATCATCAATGATTTAAATCTAAAGCCCGACCTATTCCCTGACTATTGGGATTCAGAAACTGAAAGATGGCACGGTGATCTTGCCCCACGATTATATTCAGATTGGTATGCCTATGACCAATTTAGAACACGTTATACCATCATTGAAAACCCTGAAACGATGATGATTACAGCTAATATTGAATGGGAAGATCCAGAAACGGCAAAAAAAGTTCTTGATGCAATATTACTTAAGGTCAATCGTGACATGCAGAATGAAGTGATTGAAACCACAGAAAAGAACATTCAATTTTTAACTGAAACAGGACAAAAAATTTCCAACACATACACAAAAGATGGTTGGTATCGCTTAATGCAAAATGAAATTGAGCGTTCTATGGTGGCACGTGCGACTGATGAATATGCTTTTAAAATTATCGACCCACCTGTAGTGCCAATCCAACGAGCACGCCCACAACGCAAAGTTATTGCTGTCGTTGGCGGATTTCTAGGGTTGTTACTAGGCTTCAGTACCGCCTTAGTTCACAACATGTATGTCAACCGACAACGTCGTAAAGAAACTGCTTAGATTGACCGGATAAATGCACGCCATCTAGCGAACCACTAAACAACCAACCTTATGGCGACAATTGATGAAAAAAGTTTTACAAGTTTTTGGAACGCGCCCTGAGGCCATTAAAATGGCGCCTCTAGTGAAAGCCCTAGACGATGCCGATGGCATTGACAATATTGTTTGCGTTACCGCCCAGCATCGTGACATGCTGGATCAGGTTTTA
>CAKZLM010000027.1 GCA_937126915.1 uncultured Alphaproteobacteria bacterium | reverse complement strand
TTCATGGTGGTGTCAATGGCTTCAATGGTGCCAACACCTTCATAAAGGGTATATATGGCTTCATTGATCATTGGCATCAAAATGCGATTGGCGATAAAACCAGGGAAATCTTCTGATACCGCAGGCACTTTACCCATTTTAAGGGTTAAGGCGTGAATCGCTTCAAAAGTTTCATCACTGGTGGCAATGCCACGGATCAGCTCAACCAATTTCATCAACGGAACTGGGTTCATGAAATGCATGCCCATGAAACGTTCAGGACGGTCTGTGGTTGATGCCAATTTGGTGATAGAAATAGAGGATGTGTTGGTGGCGATAAGGGCGTCATCTTTTAGATGAGGCACAAGGCCAGCAAAAATCTTTTCTTTCAAAGCAACATTTTCAGTGGCAGCTTCAATCACTAAATCACAGATAGCGTGATCAGCAACATCACCTGTTGCTTTAATCCGGTTAATCGCCGTATCCATATCTGCTTGTGAAATAATCTCTTTGCTAACCTGACGGGCCATGTTTTTGGTGATAACAGCCAGCCCTTTTTCAGCTTGTTCAGAAGAGACATCCGTCATCACAACATCATAGCCTGAAAGGGCAGCAACATGGGCAATACCATTGCCCATTTGCCCTGCGCCAATGACGCCAATGGTTTTAAAATCCATCGAAGCTCTCCTTAAAGGGCTTTTTCAAGTTCAGGCAAGGCTTCAAACAAATCAGCCACTAAGCCATAATCAGCCACTTGGAAAATTGGTGCTTCTTCATCTTTGTTGATGGCCACAATGATCTTACTGTCTTTCATGCCAGCAAGGTGTTGGATGGCACCAGAAATACCAACAGCGATGTAAAGTTCAGGCGCAACGATTTTACCCGTTTGACCCACTTGATAATCATTCGGCACAAAGCCCGCATCAACCGCCGCACGAGAGGCACCAACAGCGGCACCCAACTTGTCAGCTACAGCGTCGATCATAGCAAAATTTTCGCCATTACCCATGCCACGTCCACCAGAGATGACAATGCCTGCACTGGTTAATTCAGGGCGATCAGACTTGCTTAATTCTGCTTTGACAAACTCAGATTTTCTAGAGCTATCAGTTGCAGCAACCTCGCTTACCTCTGCACTGCCGCCAGTGGCGTCAGCTTTGTCAAAGGCAGTACCGCGAACCGTGATAATCTTAGTGGCATCAGATGATTGAACCGTTGCAATCGCGTTACCAGCATAGATAGGGCGCTTAAAGGTATCGCTGCTTTCAACGGAGACGATGTCAGAAATTTGCGCAACATCCAATTTAGCCGCAACACGGGGTAGTACGTTTTTACCCGTAGTGGTCGCAGGTGCTAAAATGGCTGAATAGTCAGCTGCTAATGAGCTGATCAAGGGTGCCAAATTTTCAGCCAATGGGTGGGCAAATTGTTCAGCGTCACTCACCAAAACTTTGGCAACACCAGAAATTTGAGAGGCAGCAGTGGCAACATCACCACAACCATGACCCGCCACCAAAACATGGATATCTTCACCCAATTTAGAGGCAGCAGTTACGGTGTTTAAAGTCGCATCTTTTAAGGCACTGTTATCGTGCTCGGCAATTACTAAAACAGTCATTAGATTACTCCCTCACCTTTTAATTTTTCAACCAATTGCGCAACGCTTTCAACCATTTCACCTGCTTCACGCTTCGGTGGCTCTTCCACTTTCAACGTGGTAAGGCGAGGGGCCATGTCAACGCCGTAATCTTCAGGCGTTTTGGTTGCGACAGGCTTAGAGCGGGCCTTCATAATGTTCGGTAAAGAAGCATAGCGCGGTTCGTTCAAGCGAAGGTCAGTTGTTACAATGGCAGGTAAGGCCAATTTCAAAGTTTCCAAACCACCGTCAATCTCACGGGTAACATTGATGTGGTCGCCATCTGCTTCCACTTCTGAGGCGAATGTACCTTGGGCCCACCCCATAAGTTCAGCCAACATTTGGCCTGTTTGGTTGCAATCATCATCGATGGCTTGCTTACCCATAATCACCAAGTTTGGTTGCTCTTCTTCAACAATGCCTTTCAGCACTTTCGCAACCGCCAAAGGCTCGGTCTCCACATCGGTGGTTACCAAGATGCCGCGATCGCCACCCATAGCAAGGCCAGTGCGGATGGTTTCTTGCGCTTGGGCTGTACCAATAGAAACAATCACAATCTCAGAAGCAACGCCTTTTTCTTTTAAGCGAATGGCTTCTTCAACGGCAATCTCGTCAAATGGGTTCATAGACATTTTTACGTTAGCAAGCTCAACGCCGCTGTTGTCAGACTTAACGCGAACTTTCACATTATAATCAATTACCCTTTTAACAGGGACTAAGATTTTCATGGGATGTGCTCCAACCTATATTTTTAGGGCCCTAAGAAGAACTTAAGAATAGGGCCAAATTGTTACTCTGAATTCAGTCGCAGATAGAGGTAGCCCATCAGTTTTTACGAGTCAACATAGATGGTGTCGTAAGGCATGATTTGTTTATATTTTTGCCCTTTTGGGTAACTTTTGCTTACGTAAATTGATGTTCTTAAGAGAAACTTCTTTTTATCTTTACGTAAACGTAAAGGAGATTCGTTTTCGCATCACTTAAGGGGGCGGGGATTGACGGGGGCCTAACGATTGGCACCCGGAACCCATAAAACATCTGCCGTGCCGTTTTGATTCGTCGCCCGCGACATCACAAACAAATGATCCGACAAGCGATTGATGTATTTCACTGCCTCTGGGTTGATGGCTTCATGATCTTGCGCTTTGATGATTAATCGTTCGGCGCGGCGCGCAATGGTGCGGGCCATATGTAGATGGGCCGCGGCTTCACTGCCTCCTGGCAAAATAAAGCTGGTTAAGGGCGATAGGTTTTCATTCATCGCATCAATTTCTTCTTCCAGCCGTTTGGTTTGCTCTGCCATAATGCGCAAGGCAGGCATTTCATCATCGGGGTTAGGGATAAAGTCTTCACCCGGTGTGGCAAGGTCAGCGCCCAAATCAAACAAATCGTTTTGAATGCGCGCCAACATATCGTCATAAAGGCCGCTGGTGTGAAGACGCACCACACCAATGGCGGCATTAACCTCATCAACAGTGCCGTAAGCTTCAATGCGGGCATCATCTTTGCGGCGGCGTTTGCCGTCAACCAGTGATGTCTCACCTGCATCCCCGCCACGGGTATAAATTTTGGTTAGTTTTACCATGATTGTTGATAGCCTCGCTTTTGTATTAGCTTAGGTTAGTCGCCTGACGCTGCAACGATGAAGATTAAAATCACCGCGATCAATTGTAAGATAACGCGCATGCGCATTAGCTTGTTGCCGTGCTTTTTGTTGAAATCACCGCCTTTTGCCATTGCAAAAATGCCGGTAAATAAAACCCCTAATACTGCAATTAGGGCAAATATGATAAGTGCGTTTCCCATAATCAAACCTTATAAGCCATCTGACGAAAGATTTAAACCGCTTTCAAGTGGTCTGTGATCATTTCTTCAAGGTCGTCGAGGCTAAGACCTTGATCCCTGATGCTTTTTATGGTGGGGGTGGGGCGATGTTTATCGCTTTTTGATAGTTTTGGCCCACCCTTATGGGTTAACAGCGGGTGATGATGATAACGCGGGTGAGGCAACCCCAGCAATGCCTGCAACACAATGTGAATGTGGGTGGCAAAATACAGATCTTGCCCTCTCACTACGTCGGTTACGCCTTGGGCGGCATCATCCACCACCACCGATAGGTGATAGCTGGTCGGGGTGTCTTTACGCGCTAATACAATGTCGCCAAACTGGGCGGCTGCTACCTCAAGGCGTTTTTGCGGTTCAGCTTCTAACCCCACTCCTTCTATCCAATGAAGATCATGATTTTTTAACAGGCCTAAGGCAGAATCCATTTTTAAACGAATGACATAAGGCTCACCCTTGGTGATGCGCTTTTTGGTGGTTTCATAATCAAGATGTTCACAGGTGCCGGGGTAAACAATGCCTTCTGGCCCCGGTGGGTGTTTATTGGCGGCGGCAATTTCCTTTCGGGTGCAAAAACAGGGATAGGTGATAGCGCGTTCAATCAGGGTTTGAAGGGCTTGGCGATAAATCTCAAAACGGGTTGATTGCACCATAACGGGTTCTGGCCATTGATGGCCCAACCAATGTAGGTCAGATATAATTTGTTGGGTAAATTCAGGCTTACAACGGCTGGTGTCAATGTCTTCAATGCGCAGCAGACATTGGCCGTTATGACGTTTGGCAAAGTTAAACGCCTGCGCCGCTGCATAGGCATGGCCTATATGCAGATGGCCCGTTGGGCTGGGCGCAAAACGCGTGATGATATTTTCAAATTTTGCCAATTGCACACCCCCTAAGTGTTGCGTTAGGATAGTGTAATCAAGGTTATTTTGAACCGCAAGGAAAGAGACGCAAATGTCAAAAATATTTGCCCCAACAAATTTGGATAGCATGCGCAACATTGGCCCAAAAACCGCACAGCGTTTGGCTGAGGTTGGGGTTACAGATATTCCAACCTTGAAAGAATTAGGCCCTGTTGAAGCCTTTTGCCGCCTAAAAACCTTTTTCCCCGATAGCGTTTCTTTCAACGCCTTGTTTGCCATCCAAGCCGCGATGCTGGATGTCGACTGGCGCGACCTGCCCGCGGGCCTCAAAGAAGAGCTAACCAAAGAAGCCTACAGCATGATGAGCACCACCCGCTTCGAAAAGGGGTAGGTATTGTAATTTATAAAATTGGGTGGGGTCTATACCCGTTTGGCCAACCAGATGGCGGCGCGGCAGCCTGATTTGATGACGCCGTGCAGGGCTTTATAGCCGGGGGTTTCGTGGGCGCCGTTTTCAACTGCAAGGTCTTTATGCTCTAATTCTTCGGCTTGAAATTGGGCGATGGTTTTTTCCAGCTCAGGTTCTTTTTTCCAGTGCTGTAATTTATTGCGCTGTTCTTGATAATGTTCGTCAATCACTTCTTCCACCGCCTCGGTACAGGCCATGGCGGCCTTATCACCCATTAGCGCGGTGGCGGTGCCAAGAGCAAAGCCTGCGACATTCCACAAAGGGTCTAGCAAAGATGGGCGGACGCCTTTGTCAGGCAATATTTCATTGAAGGTGGCGAGATGGCGTTCTTCTTGCTCTAACATATGCTTGACCAGATCATAATTGGGATGGTCTTTGCCCATCACCGCCAACTGGCCTTGATAAATGCGCACGGCCCCCGTTTCACCAGCATGATCGACCCGCAACATGCGCTTAATGTCTTCCTCCTGTGATAGGTCACCGGGAAGGGGAAGCGGTGGTGTTTTCGCGTCATCCGTTAGGTTTGCGTCTGGTTGTTTGTTGTCGGTGATCATAATGCCTATTTTTGGTTTAAGCCGATTTTTTGTCAGCCATGTTTTTCAAGAAAGACGCCGTGCCAAACAGCGCCAAGCTAAGGGCGATTATAGCATTATATCCCGCCATGGAAACCCCAAATAGCGACCATTGAACCTCGTCACATTTTACCAAGGGCGCATTCATGATGGCCTCAAGCAGGGCTTCACCTGTTAGGGTCATGTCAATGGTGCTGCTGCATTCAGATGGCCCTTGCCACCATTTTTGCTCAACGCCAACATGATAGATGGCGACACCGGCATCATAAAATAAAGCAATGATCATCACCCCTAAAATGGTCATGCCAAGGGGTGAGATGCGGAAGTTTTCTTTTTTACCTTCCAGCACCAAATATAAAGCGCCCAAAGCCGCCGTCACCATATAAGGATAGCGTTGTAAATAGCACAGATCACACGGCGCATAATGAAAGCCATATTGAAACACATAGGCCGCTGCCAAGGTTAAAATACTGCCCAGCATTAGCCATAAGCTGGCGTGTGGATACATTGAGTTAAAAAGGCGCGTAATCATTGCTTTTCTTTATTCTCCGATAAATTTTAGGGCATAGAACCCGAATAACACTAAGAATATCGTAATCGATGTTATAAGCACCAGTCTCTTTTCGATGAATTCCTGAATAGGTGCGCCGAACCGCCATAAAAGGGCCGCTTCAATGAAAAAGCGCGGTGTGCGTGAGGCAATGCAAGACAAGAGGAAGACAAGGGGGTCTAACATGGTAACACCCGCGGCAATGGTAATCACTTTAAAAGGAAAGAAGGTAATGCCAAAGATAAAGACCGCAATGGCACCGTTTTCAATGAAATAGGCTTTAAAAGCGTCAAATTTATCCATATAGCCATAAAACTCAAAAATTGGCTGGGCCACAGTTTCCCACAAAAAATAACCAATGGCATAGCCTAAAAACGCCCCTGCGATAGAGGCGATGGTACAAATCAACGCATAGCGAAACGCCTTGCTGCGGTCTGCCAGCACCATCGGCAATAACATTACGTCAGGGGGAATCGGAAAGAACGAGCTTTCAATAAAAGAAATAAACGCCAACCAGCGCTCTGCAAAACGGTGGCGCGACAGTGACATCACCCAATCATACAAACGTTTTATCATAAATTTTTTCCTCAAGTCCCTTTTGGAATTAGCAGAAAGCTTATGGCTCGCCAAGAAAAGAACGACACGGGCAGCAAAAAACCAGAAAAAATGCATATCAAGGCATTTCTCTTATTGACGCGCGAGTTTTCATGAGTATTATGCGCCTCACTCTTCACAAGAGTCTTGTCATGCTAGCGGGCGTGGCGGAATTGGTAGACGCGCGGGATTCAAAATCCCGTTTCCTCTGGAAGTGTGGGTTCGATTCCCACCGCCCGCACCATCACTCCCAAAATATTGTAAATTTCCACTGGCTTTGGGGTGGCCAAATTACAATTATGCTTGTAGAAAATCTCAATCGATATGCAATCCTAGGCTTAAGTGGATTTAGCTTTTATACAGTAAAAAAGTTAATTCGATGCAATTATAGATAAATTAATTATGTTGACTTTGCTTTACTATTTGATCTAGTCACTTAAAAGTTGATTGGATTTTTGATTTTAAGAGCTATTGGTTAAAAAACCTAAAATTTTTATTGTCTATAATTTTACCTTACGACCCAGTGTGATGTTGTATTGTTTTGGAGCTTTTTATGAGCAAGTTTGTTCAGAATGATGTCGATTATAAGTTTTTATTAAAAAGTTTCAAGAAACTTACAGTAAGTAAGAAATCTGGGCAGTTAGGTGTTTTGACATTGACCGCTTTGACATTAGAAGCCTGTGGTGGTGGGGGGGCGCCAACGGTGCAGAGGCCACCAGCACCGCCACCACCGCCACCACCGCCGCCACCGCCACCACCACCACCATCATCTGGCTTTGATCAGGAAGGCAATAGCTATACAGCCCGCGATAATGAACCCTCTACTTTAGACAGGTCGGGTGAAACGGCTAACCTCACCGTTAATGGTAAGGATGGGGCAGAAACAATTATAACTGGATCTGGAAATGATGTTATTAAGGCTGCGGGTGGAAATGATGACATTACCTCAAATGCTGGTGATGATACAATCTATGGTGGTGACGGTAATGATACGATAATTTCTGGTGCTGGTAACGACATTATTCGTGGTGGCTTAGGTCTTGATAATATTAAGGCAGGCGATGGCGATGATGTCATTTTATTGATCGGTACGACAGAAGATAATCAATATAATATCAGCAGTATTGAAGGCCTTGATCTACCAAGTGGAGTGGTGGATGCTATATCGGCCAATGTCTTGTCCTTAGAAACGTTGAATGGACGCAACGAAAGTGAAGCCGTATCTGGGGAGGTTGTTGACGGGGGTAGTGGTGCTAATACCCTAGTTGTGTATGGTACACTGGACCTTACTGAAATTACGCTTCAGAATATTGATACAATCATCGTAAATTCAGATGTTATGTTCGACCCTGAAAAGTTAGCAGAGGCGGGTATAAGGGTTATTGTCGGTGATGGTGCTTCTATTATTCGCTTTGAAAGCGTAGATGGTGGACCAGCCACGTTTGACCTTAGTCTCATTGAAATGTCTCGTATTGGGCGTATTGATCTTGGGAATAATGTCACCCTTAAGGTCGATAGTGGTAGTGCTCTAAAAAATACTGGCGTAACTATCATTAGTGGATCGGGGTCATTACAGTTAGAAACGCAGTCAGGATCCAATGATGACCTCAGTGGTATTTATGTTTCTGAATTATCTAAAATTAAAGATCAAAGTGGTGGCGAATTAACGGGCTTCTTAGGAGCAACGGTTGTTACAAACGACCAAATTGTTGAATCTGGTGGGTTGAAGTTTATTACAAATGAATTGGGTGGGAATTTAGTCGGAAGTACCAGTGATGATGTCTTTGAGGTAGGTTCAGGAGTTGATAACCTTACAGGTAATGGTGGTCATGATTCATTCCGTGGTACAGTAGAAGAACTGAGCGGTGACACGATAACAGACTTCATTGGCGATGACGAAATTATTTTGGAGAGCTTTAGCGGATCTACAATGGAGAATTTTACCTCTGACGACTTTATTGTTGAAAATGGGGTTTTGAAGTTTTCAGAAGCAGGGTTGGCGAAAGCAGGCATTACCAGTACCCAAAATTTTGCTTTGACTATTGGCGCGAGCACATTGAATACAGCAGTTATAGCTACTGTGAATTCAGAAGAAAATAGTCTTTCTATTAGCATAAATAGCGGGCCACAATTAGAAGGTGGAAGCCAGGTAAATGTCTCGATTGTTGAAGACAATCCAACAGCATTAAATATAAAACCACCTTATGATATTGAAGGTGACCCGTTAACCATTACGATCACATCTATACCCAACACTGGTGACGTCAAACATACAGATGGAAGTGTTGTTAAGGTCAATGACATAGTTACTGAAGACCAGCTTAAGGCTTTGATTTATTCACCTGCTCAAGATGCTACTGGCGACCAAGGAGCATTGGTTTTTTCTGTAACTGACGGAATTAATGATGTTTCCCAGTCTTATGCGATTAACATTGTTAACGTCAATGATGCTCCAAGCTCGATATCATTGAGTAATTCTAGCATTAACGAAAATGTCATTGCTGGCGTTATTGGTAGTTTAACAACAACGGACCCAGATAACGGTGATAGTTTTAGCTATGTGGTTTCAGATAGCAGATTTGAAATTGTGAATGGGCAACTGAAACTAAAAGCAGGGCAGTCCATTGATCATGAGCAAACTGATCAAGTTTCACTTACTGTCACGGCGACAGATGCAGCAGGTCTCAAAAAGGCTCAAAATTTTACGATATCTATTGCAGATGTGAATGAAGCTCCAACAGGGATTATCCTAGAAAGTAGTGAACTGGCTCATCTTGTAAAAGGGGCGCGCGTTGGTGCTGTTAAGGGAATTGATGTTGATGCAGAAGAGACTTTCACCTACCAAATATCTGATAATCGTTTTGAAATTAAGGATGGATATTTAAAGCTTAAAGAAACAGAAAGTATTGATTTTACCAGTGAAAGCTCCGTTTCTATAAGTGTGAAAGCAACCGATTCTGGTGGCTTATATACAGTTCATCAATTTACCATAACGCAAGATAGATTAGCGGGATACGCAATTAATGGCCCTGCTGCGAATAGTGGTTTAGGGGGTAGTCCCGCTATTTCTTCCGGTATTAGTAAGCTAGGAGACATCAATGGTGACGGCATAGTGGATTTGTTTTTTAGTGCCAAAGATGCTGATTATAATGGTTTGGTAAATACTGGAGCGGCTTATGTTGTTTTTGGTAGTTTGAAAGTACCAAATGGTGGAATTGATTTATCTAGTCTAAATGGAACAAACGGTTTTTCACTCATTGGTTCGCAAGAATTTGATGAGCTCGGTTCGGCCATTTCTGGTATTGGAGATGTGAATGGTGATGGGCGCCCAGATTTTATGTTGTCAGCCACTGGTGCTGATGTTGATGGTGTGAATAACTCAGGTAAAATTTACGTTATTTTTGGGCAAGACACTTATTCCTCAACAATTGATCTTACATCGTTAAATGGTGATAATGGATTTATCGTTACGACAAGTGTTGCTAATGCAGGGCTAGGGCGATCTATTGCGAATGTAGGTGATGTCAATGGTGACGGTATAGCAGATATGTTATTTAGTGCCTCAACTTCATCAGCCAACGGTTTGGTAAATGCAGGACAAAGTTATATTGTCTTTGGCTCTAAAAATGGATTTCCAGCTAAAATTAATATCAGCGAATTAAATGGAATAAATGGCTATCGACTTAACGGTATTAATGCTTCGGATTATAGTGGCTCTTATGTAGCGGGCTTGGGGGATATTAATGGTGATGGAATTAATGACTTTATCATTGGCTCAGCTTTCGTAAATGGCAATATTGGGCAATCGTATGTCGTATTTGGGTCAAGTACGACTAACTCAGGTGATTTGAATCTATCCGATCTAAATGGCTCTAATGGATTTATCATTAATGGTCGACCTTCAGAAACCAACTCTGGATATACTGTTACAAATGCTGGTGATGTCAATGGCGATGGTTATTCTGATATTGCTATCGGTAGTAGAAATTCAATCCATATCATTTATGGGAAAAGCAGTGGGCTTAACTCAAATATTAATTTGGATGACATAAATGGTGTTAACGGTTTTCAAATAGTTAATAGTGGCGGCTCTTCAGTAGGGCGCCATATTAGTGGTGGGGGTGATATAAACGGAGATGGTATTGACGATTTGCTGATTGGTGTTGAGGGGCAAAGCTACAATGGTGTTAATGGCGTGGGTGCTACTTACGTCTTGTTTGGAACAAAATCTGGATTTGGGCAGCAGTATGATATTGCCAATATAAATGGCACAAATGGGTTTGTGATCTATGGCGCTAATGAATATGACAATGGAGGAAATGCTGTTTTTATTGGTGATGCTAATAATGATGGCATAGATGATATTTCAATAGGCGTAAGAAACTCTGATGCTGGAGGAACCGCCAGCGGACAAGTGCAAATTATATACGGCCAAAAAGGCGATTGGTCAGCAGCCTATCAGTTAAGCGATGCAAGAACCTCTGATGCCAAGAAAATAAAGATTATAGAAAACAATACTATTGTTTATCGTTTAGCCCACAAAGATGGGCAAACTTATTCCCTTGATGGTGCTGATGTCTCTTTATTTACCATTTCATCTGATGGTGTGTTGTCGTTCAAAAATGCCCAAACTAGGGGCACTCCAAATGACAGTGATAAAAACAACGTTTATGAAATAGACGTAATAATTACTCAAAGTAATGGTGAGAAATCTCTCGAAGCTTATGAAATTTCAGTTAGCATTAATAATGATTTTCCAACAAATATCTCTTTAAGCTCTTTGGCTTTGAATGAAAATCAAGCAGGTGCAGTGATCGGTGATATCTCTGTTACAGACACTGATGCGGGGGACAGTTATACTTTCACTGTTTCTGATGCCCGTTTTGAAATAGTGAACAATCAATTAAAGCTTAAAGAAGGGGTGTCTTTTGACCATGAGGTTAGCTCAACAGTCTCATTGTCCATGACAGCAAAAGACAAAGGCGATCATCAATTTACTAAGCAGTTTACCCTTGTTGTTAATGATGTGAATGAGGCGCCGACATCTTTGTCAATAAGCAACAGTTCAGTTAGTGAAAATGCCTCTGGGGCCGCGGTGGGGGCATTAACAACCGTTGATCCAGATAGTGCTGATAGCGTTGCTTATTCGGTTTCAGATAGCCGTTTTGAAGTGGTTAATGACCAACTAAAATTAAAGTCAGGACAATCTTTAAATCATGAAGCAGTGGACAACATATCGCTAACCGTAACGGCTACGGACAAGGGAGGACTAACTAAAGATCAAGTTATTAACCTAAGTGTAACAGATGTGAATGAGGTGCCAACGGATATCGCTTTAGACAATACATCTGTTACAGAGGAAGTTTTAGCGGCTAATGTTGGCGTCTTGACCATCACCGACCCAGATGATGGTGACAGTGTTACTTATAGTGTTTCAGATACTCGTTTTGAGGTGACTAATGGCCAATTAAAATTAAAGGCTGGAAAAAAACTTGATTATGAAACTGAACAATCAGTTTCTGTAAATATCACAGCGACAGATTCGGGCGGATTATCCCGTACCGAAACTTTTAATATTTCTGTAACCGATGCTGCTGATCCTGCGATAACACTCAGTAATTTGACACTAATTGATAATGTTGTAGGCGAGACAGTCGGTTCATTGTCTATGACTAACGGGGTCTCTGGTGTCACTTACAGTTATGGCATTTCAGATACACGATTTGAGGTTGTAAATGGAACCTTAAAATTAAAGGACAATCAAAATAGCTGGTTTGAAATTGATCAATCTCTTAATCTAACCATTAGCGCCAGTGGCTCCGATGGTTCTTCATACTCAAAAGCGTTCACTATTACTGTTGATGATCGTGTTGATTTAGCCGGTAAAGTGATCAGTGGTAAAGCTGCGGATGACAATCTTGGTTTCGATTTAAAAAATATTGGCGATATCAATAATGATGGCAAAGATGATTTTGCCCTATCAGCCATTAATGCTGATTATAATAGCGTTTCTAATGTAGGTAAGACCTATATCATTTTTGGCGGCACATCGATCACGAAAGACTTTGATTTGTCGACCTTGAATGGGTCTAATGGTTTTGTCATTCACGGTTCACAGGCAGGCGAAAACTCAGGTTTTTCCATTTCTTCTGCCGGTGATATTAATGGTGATGGCATTAAAGATTTGCTGATAGGTTCTTATCTTTATGATGGCGACTATACAGATACTGGGGCGGTTCATGTTGTCTTTGGATCAAGTTCAGCTTTTCCATCAAGCTTTGATCTTTCAACGCTAAACGGTACTAATGGTTTTACCATTAAAGGTCTTTCGAGTAATTCAAATTTAGGTATCTCTGTCGCAGGTATTGGCGATTTTAACGGTGATGGCAAAGATGATATTTTAATAGGTGCCTATAGATATTATGGGCCTGAAGGCGGTAATACTGTCACTAATGGCGCGGCCTATGTTGTCTTTGGTCCTACCTCTAGTGTTGATTTATCTGCCTTAGACGGCAGTAATGGCTTTGCTATTTATAGCGGCGGAGTAACCAGTAGTCTAGGGTATACCGTTACACACATTGGTGATGTCAACAACGATGGTAAGCAAGATATTTTTGTCGGCGCTCCACTGGCTACCATTCCAACAAACACTACAAGTTTATCTCATGCTGGTGAAGGTTATGTTGTCTTTGGTACCGATAGTAATTTAGGGGCCTCTATTACTGTAAGCGATTTGAATGGTAGTAATGGCTATAAAGTCACAGGTGCAACAAGCCACACTGAATATTTAGGAATGTCCGCTAGTTCTTTGGGCGATATCAATGGCGACAATATTGATGATTATATGGTCAGTGCACGTGGTGCACAAGTTGTTGCAGGTACTGAAAAGGGTGAAGTCTATGTAATTTATGGTAGCGCATCCTCCAGTTTTACGTCTATTGATATAAAAGCGCTTGATGGTACTAACGGTTTCAAAATAACAGGTGCAACAACCAATTCAGATACGGGTTTTTCTATAGCGCCGATTGGTGACATAAATGGTGATGGTTACAATGATATCGCCATTGGTGCCCGTTATGACGATACAAATGCTACAAATGCTGGTGCTGTTTATGTTGTCTTTGGTAAGCAGGGTGGGTTTAATTCGAATATTGATTTGTCGACCTTAGATGGCAGTAATGGATTTAAACTTAACGCCAAAGAGGGTAGTTCACAATTGGGATGGCAGGTTAGCGCAGTTGGGGATGTTAACGGTGACAATATTGCCGATTTTTCGATTTCTGCCTCAACCATAGATGTCAATGGTAATGTGGATGCAGGTCAAGTTTACATTATTTATGGACAAAAAGGGACATGGTCACCTGCTTATAATATTGATCAATTAGAGCAAGGGTCGGCGCCGCCAACGGACATTGCCCTAAGCGCAACCACAGTGGCTGAGAATGATGCTGGTGCTATCATTGGTGCGGTTACCGTTACAGATGATGAATCTAGCCATTCATTTGTAGTCTCAGATACGCGCTTTGAAATTTCTAGCGGTAATTTAAAGCTTAAATCTGGGGTATCATTGGATTATGAAACAGAGCAGACAGTATCTATTAAAATCACGGCATCTGATGGCTCGTATTTGAGTTATTCTGAAACCTTTACCATTACGGTGACGGATGTTAGCGAAGGGGTTGGTCCAAGCTATGTCTCGGTTGAGAAGGTCGAGACGGATGATATTCCTATATCTGGTTTTGTTCTTGATTTTAGTAAGATAAAAGATGCTGTGTCCTTGGATGGCTTTGACACGGAGGCGGTTGCGGTCATGCAAAACATATCAAGTCATGAAGCTGCGCATGATGTGTTGGAGGGTTATGAAAACACCTTAATAGAAACACATTCAGAGTATGTACTTTTAGATGAACAATGGCACTTGAACATTGACCAAGATCTTAAAGAGTTCCTCTATGATTAGTGGGGGTGGCGCTTAATCTGACTGCTGCGGCTCTTCGAATGTGAAGCTACAATCAGCAGAGCCTATTAGACACCCATCTTCATCTTTCAACAAAAATACCGCAATCTTCCGCGCCTTTAGGGCATTCATCCTTACTCAATAAAACCACGCCTAGTCCAATGACGGCGACGGCACCAACGGCATATAGGATGTTTGTGCTTGTCAACGTACTCTCGCCCTCAGCGGCGCCTAGCTTGGTATAGTTGATGCGGTATAGGTCTTGCCCTGCAAGAGAGAATGCCTTGAAGCCCTGTTGGCTGAACCTAAAATCCAGCAGGTTGGCGTTAAACTGCTGACGAATGCCAGTGAAGGATAGGTCTGTGCGATAATCGCGCTGAAACCCTGCCTTAAAGCCATAACGCAACTGGTTTTCATCTTTGGCCTTTAACCCACCAGAAAAAGGGATGGTCAAATAAAACCCAGCGCGCATTTGATTGCTGTTTGCTAATGCGTGCGTTTGCGCGGCGGCTGGGGTGATGGCGGTGGATAATAAAACACTTGAAACTAAGGTTGTGACAATAATCTTGTACATAAACACCTTTAACAATAAGTTCTCTTAAAAATTGAGTATGCGGGGGGGTGAAAAATTGTCAAGACATAATCTTAAAAGTAGAGTTTGTTATAGTGGCCATGCCCAGAGAAGAACGGGCAGGCCAATAATCACAATGATAATTTCAAGCGGTAAGCCAACGCGCCAATAATCACCAAATTTATAGCCACCAGGGCCCATCACAAGGGCGTTATTTTTATGCCCAATGGGGGTGAGGAAGGCGCAAGAAGAAGAGACCGCCACAGCCATCAAAAAGGTGTCTGGGTTAACCGATAAGGCGCTTGCCAAGCCAATGCCAATGGGCGCCATCATAACGGCGGTGGCAACATTATTCATCAGGTCAGACAGGGTCATGGTGATGATAAACAATAGCCCCAACACAAATACAGGTGATTGCCCTTCAGACCATGTTAAGATGATATCTGTGACCAAAGCGGTAGCGCCTGTTGTTTCAAAGGCGCCGCCAATGGGGATCATACAGCCGACCAACACAATGACGGGCCAATCGATGGCGTCATACATATCACGCATTGGAACGATTGAGGTTGCAACCATGCCAAAGGCCGCCAAAGCCAAAGCAATGGTTAATCCCATAAAGCCAAAGCCTGTGAGGGCCAGTGCTCCTGCCAATAAGCCAACCGCCAAAAGTGCTTGACTGCGTTTGCCCATTTGAAAACCACGTTCGCTTAAAGGCAGAAGTTTTAAGCGACTTAGGGTGTCGCTGAGACTGTCTTCATCGCCTTGGATAAGAAGAATGTCACCCGCCTCAAAGCTAACCTTATGCAGGCGTTCTTTGATGATGGTGCCTTGGCGTGAAATGCCCATGACATTAAGGCCATAGCGTGATCGCATCCGTAGGTCACCCATCACGCGACCAATAAGGCGACTATCCGGTGAGATCACCGCTTCCACTAGCATCAATTCTTCCAGCGATAATATCTCTTCTTTTTTCTCTAACTCACCGCGTACTTGCAGGTCTAATTCATGAATAAACACATCCAGTTCTTTCGGGCCAGCCAGAATAAGCAGACCGTCTTTTTCTTTTAAGGTGGTGCGTTTGCGGTTAATGGACAGGGGCTGATGATTGCGGATTAGGCTTAAAACCTGTACCTCGCATTTGGCGGCAATGTCGTGCAGGTCTGGCAGCTTTAGATCAACGGCTTTTGAGCCTTCTGCCACAATCACTTCTGAGGTATAGGCGTCAATATTAAACAAATCCTCCGGCGCTGATTGGGCCTGTCGTTCTTTGGGTAAAAAGCGCCAGCCAATGAAGGCCAAATAAGCCACACCGACCAAGGCAAGGGCAAGGCCCACGGGGGCAAAGTCAAACATCGTAAAAGGAGCGCCGAGGGCATCGGTGCGGTAATTACCAATAACGATATTGGGTGGTGTACCAATAAGGGTGATTAAGCCACCAAGGATAGAGCCAAAGGATAAGGGCATCAGCAACAAGGCGGGTGAACGTTTTGCTTTCTTAGCACTTTCCATGGTGCTGGGCATCAAAAGGGCGAGGGCAGCGACATTATTCATCATGGCTGAGAGGGCTGCGGCAAAACTGGAAATGACGCCAATTTGCGATGAAAGATTTTTTAAGGGCGGGGTGACAACATCAGAAAAGCGTTCAATGGCCCCAGAATTGGCGATACCACGGCTGATGATCAGCACCGCGGCAACGGTGATAACAGCGGGGTGAGAAAAGCCTTCAAAAGCAATGTCTGCGGGGATAAGGCCTGTGAAAACCGAGACCAATAGGGCGGCAAAAGCAACCAAGTCATAGCGCCAACGTCCCCACAAAAAGAAAGCAAATACCCCCGTTATAATGACGAAAAAAAGAATTTGATCTGGTATCATGGGCGCCTACTTCCTTGATGGTGTCATTCCCTCAAATAAAGCCTAATGCACAGCGCAAACCTTGTAAAGTTAGTAGGAAAGTGAATAGCGCCTCCATTTATCGCAAAGACAGGGGACTTTAACGCGGAAAGGCTTGCGGTTCACAAAAAGTTGATTTAGAAACGGTATCACTATCCCAAAGTTATAACATAACATAAAAAGCAGTGACCCAAGCAATGACGCGTTTATTATCGACAACATGCCATGCGGCCTTAATTGGTGCCGCTCTTCTTGCCTCTCCTAGTGTGATGGCTAATATTGAGGAAGCCGAAGATCGTTTGATCTATACGCTGCCGTATTTTGAGCAATATTCCCCGACAACAGCCATGGATATGGTTAGCCAAATCCCTGGGTTTCAGTTGGAAGGGGAAAGCCAAGATCGCGGTTTTAGCCAAGGCAAAGGCAATTTGTTGATTAATGGCAAACGCCCCAGCACAAAAGGCGTGGATGCGCGCACATTGCTGGGTCGCATTCCTGCCACCAGTGTTGAAAAAATTGAACTTTTAAAAGAAGGTTCGGCCGAACTGGCAGGCCAAACAGGCCTTATTGTTAATGTGATTGTCGTAAATGATGATCGTTTGGGTGGATCTTGGCAATTGGGTGGCCGTTATGAGCAACGTGGGCGTTTATTCCCCACGGGTCGTGCCTCGGTTACCGGAAATTCAGGTAAGTTTCGTTACAGCGTTGGCCTTGAATTAACCAGACGCGCGCGTGTTCGCTTGGGGCCTGAATATATTTATGATGAAAACCGTGACTTAACCGAATTACGCGACGAGAAAAACACCTTTGCAGCCCCTAATTGGGCCTTAACCACCAGTGTGGGTTATGATGCTGATAATGGTTCGGTCCTTAATCTTAACTTTAAGGGCGAGCGTTGGAAAAGTTATTCAAAAGAATTTTCAGATCGATACACTCCTGACGCAGATGGTGACTTTGGTGATCTGTTTGAATCATCGCTGTACGATCAAGAAGAGAGCGAATATAATTATGAGGTTGGCGGTGATTATACCTTTCCAGTTGTGGGGGGGAATCTAAAGTTCATTGCCCTTCGTCGTATGGAAGACAGTAAGTTTGATACTGAATATACCGAACAGCCAGTAGACGGTGCTAATTATCTTTATAAATCAAAATCAAATCCGATTGAGACGGAGAATATCCTGCGTTCGGTTTATTCCTTCTCGCCAGTTGACGGTCATAATATTGAATGGGCCATCGAGGGGGTTGAAAACGGTTTAGACACCAGTGCCTCCTATGAAGAAGATTTGAATGATGGCAATGGCCTACAGCCAATTACCGTGGAGGGCAGCGACCGTGTTGTAACTGAAAAGCGCGGTGAAAGCAGCTTGCTTTACACCCGTGATTTTGGCAGCAAGTTAGCGTTTCAATCCAATGCGGCTGTGGAATACTCCAAAATTACCGTGGCGGGTCAAGAGGATCAAGCGCGTTCCTATTGGCGCCCGAAGGGCTTTATTTCTCTGACTTATAATTTGGCGCCTAAAACCAATTTAAGGGCCAGATTTGAACGCAAAGTTGGTCAGCTTAATTTTTATGTTTTTGCCTCAAGCGTTAATGTGACCGAAGGCACCGCTGATGCTTCCAATACAGATTTGGTTCCTGACCAAACATGGCACAGCTCGATGGAATTAACCCATCGTTTTGGTGAGCGCAACATCGTTAGCCTTGAAGCGTTCTATGATTATATTGATGATTTTATCGCCAAGGTTCCGTTTGGTGATGGCACCGAGGGTGATGGTAATATTGATAATGCCAAGAAATGGGGCGCTAAATTTGACATCACCTATATGACCGATGACATTATCCCTGGTGGGCGTATTTCATTTTATACTCGTTGGTGGGACAGCAGCTTGATCGATCCGTTAACCGGCGAAAAACGCGGTCATGATAATTTTCAATGTTGTGGTGCCTCGTTCCGTTTCCGTCAAGATGTACCAGAGACATTCTGGAACTGGGGTTTCCAAATCAATCATGGGGCAGGACGTAAGTTCCACCGCATTGATCAGATTACGAAAACAAGCAACAGTGCGCCTGATTATTATAATGCCTTTATCGGTCATAATAATATCTTTGGCATGAAGGGCGAGTTACGCATTTCAATGCCGTTTGGTCGCACCACAACACAGCGTCGCACCTTCTATAGCCCAGATCGATTAACAGGTGATTTTGCGGGCTATGAAGAGCGTTTCCGCAAAACCGGCTTTGATATTCGCTTTAATTTAACGGGTACTTTCTAAGCCAGGCTTAATTGCATACCTTATCAATCAGATAAAAGCTGATCGTCTTACTGGCGGTCGGCTTATTTTATGAACAATGAATCAGTAGAAACAGTGTCATAAGCTGGCGTTTATAGGGGGCCTGACAAAAAGGAAGACGACCCGACTATAGCCTATAACTCGATCTTTGAAGGCAATATTTATAATGATGAAATTCATTTACAATGATCAAAACTCGAGGGATCGCAACACGGGCCTTGTCGTTGATTTGTCCTATGAACGATGGCTAAGGCTTTTAAAGGAGCTGGGGGTTAAGGCATAAAAAAAAACGGCCCCGAAGAGCCGTTTTCTAATTTTATCTAGTCTCAGTAGGAAACCTATTGGTTCTCACTAAGAATACGATTTGCTTCACGCATATCTTTAGCTAGCTTATCACGGCGTTGCTTCTCTTTTTCAAGGAAGTTCAACCATGTGGCAGCTTGCCTGCGAGAACGTTCATCTCTACGAGCTTCACGGAAAGCTTCTTGAGCTTTGGTCAACTCGTCTACATTGAAGTGGGCCATACCAAGAAGCAAGTATGTTTGGTCTACGCGATCCAAACCGCCTTTGGCGATAGCTTTATCCAATGCAGGGATGGCTTTATCCCATTGATCAAGGTTCATGTGCACGTTAGCAAGACGGGTGTAAAGTTCACCATCTTCTGACATTTCAGCAGCGCGGCTTAATGGCTCAACTGCTTTCGCGTCTTCACGTGCCATTTGATAGGCTTGAGCAAACGTTGCTAGGTTATCTTCAGTTTCTTCGATGAGGCCTTTACCAAAACCATCTTCCATCACTTGTGCCGCTTTCCACGGAACTTCGTTGTAAAGATAGATTTGTGCCAGGTTCACATAGTGTGTACCTTTATCAAAGAAGCCTTGCTTGTAAGCCACTTCCATTGTTGCCAATTGAAGGTCTTCTTGCTGAAGCTCACTATACATGGCGGCAAGTTGCAACCAGTAAGTTGCTTTTGGCCAATCAGTGATCAAAATCTCTAGAATATCACGAACTTTAACATAATCTTGTTTGTCGTAATACATAGAGCGAAGTAATAACCACCAGCTTTCTTTAACTTCACCACCTTCAAATTGAGTGCGCTCAATCACGGTTTCAATTTGAGGGATCGCTTCATCAAAACGACCCATGGCGTATAAAGCTTGGCCCTTCAATAGGTAAGCCCGGTTAGGGATCACTTCTTGATAAACCAACCACTTCTCAAGATACTCTAACGATTTCTCGTAGTTCTCTTGCATGAAGTATAAAGATGCAAGGGCGTTATTCACCTGATCTTCCACAGCATACAAAAGGTCTTCTTGTTCAAGCACCTTCTCGAAGTTGGCGATAGCATTAGGTATATCGTCAGCTTCATAATAGAAGTTTGCCATGATCATATAGACACGAGCACGAGCAATTGAAGACACACGACGACGTTCTAAAATTTCGTTGAGTTCTTCCATTGCACCCTGAACATCACCTTCGTCTTTCAACTCAAGTGCAGTGTTCAGCTTAGCACCAACGCGAGGGTCCATAATTTGTGGACGCTGCTTAGGGCGCTGAGGCACTGTACGTTTAGGCCATTGTGGCTTAGCTTCTTCTTGCGCAGCTTCCTGAGCAACCGCTTGACCGTTATTGGCAAATGGCATTGCACTAACACCGCCCAATAGAAGGGCAGACAGAGCAAGAGTACGAGCGGATTTTAACATTACTTTTTTCACGAATAATCCTCCCTATTCTTCGCCAAATTTAAAGGTCAAAATGGTCATAATACCATTAACCGGTACGCCTTCGCCGTTTACGACTTTTGGCTTGTACTTCCATTTTGAAACGGCACGCTCAGCGGCACGTTCAAAATATCCAGGAGGCTCTGCTTCAACCACTTCAATGTTTTCAACTGTCCCGATCGCAGTCACAGTGAAACGCAATGTCACTGAGCCTTCGATACCACGCTCTTGAGCGCGACGAGGGTAAGTTGGTTCAACACGAACGATTGGTAGCATTTCACCATCGCCAATGCCGGCAAAGGCATCACCAGCCATATCGGCAGATGAATCGATGCTTGCATTGTTAAAGGCTACAGACGTAGCACCTGGACGGTTGGTATTGGTAATCGGAATGTCCAAATCAGGTGGAGGAGCCTCTACCTCTTGTGGACGTTCCACTTTACGTTCTTTCCTTTCAGGTTCAATTTTACGTTCAACTTGAACCATATCAAGGATACGAGCACTGTCGTCTTTGGTTAGGGTCGTGTCACCACTGCCCACCAAAATTTGCATGATGAAAAACAAACCAAAAGTTACACCTGCAGAGACGGCGAGGGCTGATATATAACGAGCAATCATTCTACCTCTCCTTTCCTATTTAGGTATTGCCGAAATGGCAACGTTTGGTACACCAGCTGCTTGGGCAAGTTTCATAACTTCCAAAGCCAAGCCAGCTTTTGCTTCTTTATCTGCTTGCACGACAACAGTACCGCGAGGATTTTCAATTTGCAAACGTTCAACAACGGTGCGAACTGATTTCAAATCCACCATTCGGCGGTTGATCCAGATCTCATCATTGTCGGTAATCGCAATCAAAATACTCGCACGCTGTTTCGTAAACGAATTTACAGCGCTTGGTTTTTCGACTGTCACACCCGCTTCTTTTACAAAGACGGCTGTCACGATGAAGAAGATAAGCATGATGAAGACGATGTCGAGCATCGGCGTCATGTTAATTTCTGCATCTTCCTCTTTCTGTGCGTGTTCCCGCATATTTCTTCTCACTTCATCCGGTGTGAAGGCCCTTGAGTCTCCTCAAGGAGCCTGTCACGGTTATGGGTTAGTTATTACCACCCTGGATAATCGACACGTTTGTTACGTTAGACTCTAGCGCTTGGTCATAAATCTCAACGATCAGACCAGCATGTGCACTAGGCTCCGCCTGAATAACAACGGTTGCCTCAGGATTTTCGGCATAAAGACGTTCGATGTTCGGACGAACAGAGCGAAGGTCAACACGACGGAAGTCCACATAAATGGCGTTGTTGTTAGACACCCTGATAAGGATATTTTTCTTTTCCTCATCTTCTGGGGGTGGCGGTTGATTATTGCTATCCGGTTGGTTCACATCGAGACCGGATTCTTTAACGAACGACGCGGTAACGATGAAGAAGATGAGCATGATGAACACGATGTCGAGCATCGGCGTCATGTTGATCTCAGCTTCCTCTTGCTGTTTAGAAAATTTACGCATGTTCTTTTCCAGTTCCTAGTGATCCATAGTTAGGCTATCTTCGAGCCGCTCTGCTGCCCGTTTGGCACGACGCTCAATGTAGGCACTCATAAATACCCCAGAAAGCGCAGCAACCATTCCTGCCATAGTAGGAATTGTCGCTTTAGACACACCTGCCGCCATGGCACGTGCGTTACCGGAACCCATCATGGCCATCACATCAAATACCTCGATCATTCCTGTAACGGTACCCAACAATCCAATAAGTGGACATAGGGCAACCAAGGTTTTGATCATTCCAATATTTGTGTTCAAGCTGATTGATACTTCAGAAATCATAGCAATGCGGATTTTATGTGCATGCCATGACTTACGCTCTTTACGAGCTTCCCAAGCATCAAGGACACGATTGAATTCCTTTTTGAAAACCAAACGAAGGTACCAGAGGCGCTCGATGATTAGCATCCACATTAAGAATGTGACAATCATCACTCCATACAGCACGTTACCGCCGCGCTGAATAAAATCTAAGATTGCATCGTACGCCTCAAGTAACTCAACCATTAGCAGCTTCCTTCTCTGCATGAGCAGCGATGATACCAGCAGACTGTTCTTCAAGAATGTGAATAACATTCTTAGACATGCCCGCTACAAAGCTGTGTGCCAACAAAGTAGGAATAGCGACAACCAAACCTTCAACCGTGGTTACAAGTGCTTGAGAAATACCGTTCGCCATCAATTTAGGGTCACCAGTACCAAACAATGTGATTGATTGGAAGGTTGCGATCATACCGATAACTGTACCAAGTAGACCAAATAGAGGTGCTACTGCAGAGATCAACTTAATCATGTTCAAGAAGCGCTCAAGAGCAGGAGTTTCTTTAAGGATGGCTTCATCCAACTTCAACTCAAGAGTTTCAACGTCAACATTTTTGTTGTCTTGGTAAACTTGTAGAACACGACCCAATGGGTTGTTCAAGTTAGGAGTATCGTTTTTGATTTGTGCTTTAACCTGACCAGATTTAACGATCAAGTATAGAGCGTGGATAACAGCAAAGAACATGCCGATCGCACCCAAAGCCAAAATCAAGTAACCAACTTCACCACCTTGGTCAACACGCTCTTTCAAGCTTGGCGCTTGAATTAACATGCTCATCAATTGACCACGTGACGGGTCCATACCCAAAGTAACAATCTCACCAGAGCTTGCAGACAAGTAGTTTTCTACAGAGCTAGTGAAACGAGCGTCAGGCTGACGACCCAACTCAGTTACTTCACCGTTTGCAACGTCATAATTGTAGTATTTGCCGTTACCAATGATGCTGAAGTCACCAACACGGGTTAGCTCAACAGTTTCTTTACCACCGTCTGGCGTGGTTACAGTTGTTGTGAAGCTAGAGATTTTACCAGATTCGGTCATCTCACCCTGCATAGCAGCCCACAAACCTTCCATTTCTTCAATGCTAGGTAAGTCAGAACCGCCAGAAGCCTTTTCGATCAAGGCGCTCAAGGGAGCAGAACGATCAGGATATTGAGCAGAGATCAATGAACCAGCGAATACTGAACGGGTATCACCAGCAACCTGCTGAAGAACACCGAATAATTCGCTCAAAGTACCAAGACGCTTATTTAAGCGGTCTTGCTCATTGGCAATCTCAGTTTCATTGTCTTGGAAGCGTTGCTCATATTCAGCAGCTAGACGCTCTTGCTGAGTGCGTTCGTCATTTGCTTCTTGCAAGAGACGAGCTTGATTATCACGAGCAGCCGCAAAGCGCTGTTCACGCTGACGGTTAGCTTCTGTTTCTGCAGTTTTACCTTGACGTACTAGCTCTAGCAAAGCGTCAAGATCGTTCGCTTGTGAACCTGCAGTTGGTTGTGAATCTTGTGCGTTAGCAAAAGATGCCATGCCGGCAAATGAAAGCGCAGCAATTGTTGTAAATAGTTTTCTCATATCACTTACTCCGCAATAACTGGCAGACGAACGAGAGCAGGAGCAGATTGCTGGTTAGCAATCTTCAAGCCATCGTTGATTGACTGACGATGAGAAGCATCAAGAGCAGTCCATTGACTAGACTGACGATTCCACATAGCCATGGTCGATCCATCTGGAGTGATGAAGTATAGGCCAACGCGACCAATACGGAGTTGGTTACCAGTGTATTCAGTACCATTCAAAGTGATGGTAGCACCATCAGAGCCTTCAATTGTACGACCGAACTCACTTTCAATTTGGTAAGCTTCAAATACGCGACGGAATTTCTCAGAAGGAGAAACGTCAGCACGATCCATCATGTCACGAAGAACAGTTACACGTTCTTTACGCTCTTCAACATTGAACGGAACATCTTTTTCAATGAATTCGTCCAAAGTATCAATCATACGGATCATTAATGGCGTGATTTGACGCTCAACGAAAGTTACGCGCTCAATAGAGCCACGAATCTTTTCTAGCTCATTTTCCTGGCCTTTAATCTGGCTCAGCAAACGAGTGTTATATACCTTCAGGCCTTCAATCTCTTTTAGAACCTGTTTGTACTCACCCAAAAGCTTAGACGTTTCGTCGGTCATTGCATCAATACGGGTTTGAGATGCTTTGGCAAGTTTATTGCCTTCAGCACTTACTTTGAAAATTTCTTCCAGACCAGCAGCATTTGGAGCAGATGCACCCAAAGAAACAGCTGCAAGCGCCATGGCAGAAACAGTCAGATTTTTTAACGTTTGTTTACGCATTCGACATCCCATAGGAATTGCTGTTTGGCCGAATTAACGGCGGTTTCCCAGCTAGGCCTTCATCATCATTAGAATCAACAAGATCCTAGCTGAACACAATAATAGGCAATAAATAGTATCAACAGCATCTGGGCAAACCCAAAATGCCAGCCGTAAACGGCAACGATATATTTATTAGCCCATCTCTCACTCATTAAAGACAAACCCGAAAGCTTGTCTTGGGCGCCCGTTAACATGAATGTTCTTCATACCCCTACCGGGAACCCAATAATTAAACATCAAACTTAAAAGTGTCGGTTTCGACGCTTCAAAATTTAAAATGTATACGCACGGCATTTCGCCGCTCGATGTCATTTGTTCCAATTTTCAGGCAGAAAGCCAAGGAAAAAATGACATTTTTGTTAAAATTGAACGATTGTTGCTTTAATCGCCAACTTAAGTGTTACAATATAACATATTGATTTAATGATCAAGGGTTATCTTTTTGTGGATCAAAACTGTCTTAAGTGACTGTAATAAAAAGTAAATATAGCATTTTAGGTGCGAAAAAAATGTGGTCGTCTGTGTGGTTTTTTGAGTGTGAAATTTGCTATAAACCGCTGAAACTAAGGGTTTTGGGGTGACGTAATGGTAATGACTTGAAATCTGACTCGCGATTTCCCACATGTTGAGATTACTAAGACAAGCTGAATCGCCGTAAACGATTCGAAAAAATAGATTCGATTCGTATTTTGAAATATAATTTCAAGATGAACTGGGGTAACTACAGGATTGTCTCTTTCAGCAAGGATCTAAGCCAATACAATCCTGCAGTTATAACTCTAGTTGGTCGTCAAGGGAGATGATTAGCTAAGGCTGGACCCATCTTGGTCAGACAAGCCATTATCGATCGTGGCAAGCGCCAACGCCCATTTGTTGTCAACGCAGGTTTTAATCGCTTTTTCACGGCCAAAGCTTTTCATTAAATATCGCGCAAGGGTTCTGGCATGTTGCTTTTCTGATGCATTTGCGGACACGGTATTTAGGGATTTAGAGGGCATTGATCTTCTCACATTACTTACTTGTAACTGGCGGATTGGGTGTTTAGGTTTAGAGAAACTTTCGTATTATCCGCGGTCTATGAAATAAAGTTATGCTTTTCAGCGCAAAAAGATAATAGCAAGAAAGGTTAAAGCCTTGGTTAAGAAAGTCCTAACCAATAGTTAACGATGGGCAAAAACTTATTTTTATGAACTGATGCTTCAGGTGAAGCTCAGATAAAGCCCATAGATGCTAGCAATTAAGATTACCAGCCATGTTGATAAAGTGCCAATAAAGCGGCCTAGGTTTGGGCCTTTGGCGCGAACAAAACCCGTTGCATGTAAAACACGGCCTAAGACCAGCGCACCAGCAAGGCAATATAGCAAAAGCGTTGGAGCTTGGTTTAATTCCAGCATAGCGATTAACAGTAGGGCGATGGGGACATATTCAGTGAAGTTGGCTTGGGCTCTAACAGCGCGTTCTAAGGCCTTGCTGTTGCCAGTGCCGATATCAACTTTTTCACTTAGACGCAACCTGACACATTGGTTCGATAAATATAGTAACCATAAACCCAAAAGTGACGTTGTTAATAAGGTAATAGGTAAGAATGATATCATGATGGTCCCTCCGTGATTATTTTCCGCGTTGTTGAGTTTAGTGTTAACCCCAAGAAATAACCAGTGAAATATAGCTTTTGATCTTTTGCTTGATGGCAGGGATTATATCCCTTAGCTATAAGGGCACGGTGACAGCAATAAAGCGAGAGGGTTAATCTTATGAAAATGCGTGAACGCCCAAAGGCCAGAATATCAACCTATGAAAAAGTGATGTTTTCTCTGATCGCCCTGGTTTTGCTGATCGCTTTTGGTTTGGCCGTGCGGTCTTATATGCAGGTGTGGAACAGCGATAGTTTTTCTGTGGAAATAAAAGCGCCGCAAGAAAAAATTTGGACCGCGCTAACCGACCCACTGATTAGACCAGAATGGGAATGGCAAATGCGTTCGGTCATTCCCTCAACCGAAGCAAAACAAACAGAAGGGGCAAGAAACTTTATCGTTTTGCAGCGCCAACATCGGTCATGGGATGGCGGAGAGCTATATACCCATTTCGTTGAGGGACAGGCGATCACGATTGAGCGTGAAACCGATCAAGAGTTTTTTCAATTGGCCTATCAGATAAATGCCACAGATCAGGCCGATGTGTTTGTTCTTAATTTGGAGATGCAAAATATGCCGCGTGATTTTGTCGATCGCATGTTAACCCCTTTGTTTGGTAATGATGCGGGCGACGGCTATCGTCAGTCTTTGCGGCAATT
>CAKZLM010000026.1 GCA_937126915.1 uncultured Alphaproteobacteria bacterium | reverse complement strand
CTGCGGGCCTCACGTAGGTTGGCCTCTGCCTCAGCAACTTGGGCTTTTTCTTCACCGTTGGTCAGCTCAACAATTAAAGTGCTCGCGGCAACACGCTGACCATCATCAAAATTAACCGACTGCACAGTTTCTGAGATACGCGCCGTTAGCACCACTGATTCACGGGCCTTGGCGGTACCAATTGATTCGATCACATCAGCAAATGGAATGTTTTCAACCGTGGTTAGGCGCACACTGGCAGCACCACCAAAACCACCGCGGCGCTGACCGCCACTGTCTTTTTCATAGAATTGAATCAAATAGATGCCTGCTGCAACCACAGCAAGGGCCACGGCCCACACCAAAAAGGAGCCATATTTCTTTGTCATTGTATCACCCTCAAAAAATCAACATACTCGTTGAAACTTTTAAACTCACTCTCTCTTACGGTGGTGCATATCAAAAGGTTCAGTAATAAGCTAAATATTTGCGTTAAGTGGAATATTTTATGGGGATATCTTGCCAGTTCTGTGATCCCGCAAATTGAGTAAAGCTTTCAATCAGTTTTAAAGTATCCTGATTAATCGGATGCGGTGATCGTTTAAGCCCCACATTACGGCGATAATGAAAGTTGGTTAACACCCGTTTAACAACCCCCTCAACACGGTAGCTGGCAGGTACCACCGTTACCCCTAACCCCGCGGCAACCATTTGCATTGCGCGCTCGTCTTGTTCGGTTCTAAAGGCCAAACGTGGCCGCACATTGGCATCGGTAAAAAAGCGACTAGTTTCAGATAATATTTCACAACGTGATCTAACCACCATGCTATCTTGTGCTAAATCCTGGACTTCAACTTGATCAAACCCAGCTAAAGGATGGGTTGCTGACAAAGCCAGTAAATAGGGTTCTTCCAACAAAATGATCGGCTGGCTGTTTCCGTCTGCTTCCTGTCCTCGGGTAATGGTGATGGCAAGATCAATTGACCCTTCATCCAAACGGTTTTGAATTTCTTGCTCAGTGCCTTCAAACAGTTCAATAATGACGGTCGCATCATGACGGCGATAATCAGCCAACAAACGCCCAACCAGCTTAGCAGGAACCGTCCTTAAAACACCCAACCGCAAAACCGACGGCGCCACTACGGCAGACAATTCCACCTGTGCTTGATTACATTCATATAGAATAGACTTGGCGCGTTTAACGAATTTAGTTCCCGCCTCGGTTAAGAACACCCGCCTTGAGGAACGTTGAAACAGATCAACATCCAATTGTTGTTCAAGTTTTTTAATACCAGCAGAAAGCGTTGGCTGGGTCACATTAACCCGTTCAGCCGCCTTGGTAAAGCTGCCCGTTTCAACCACAGCTAAGAAATATCGCAACTGATAAAGCTCAAACATAGAAACCTTCTATTGATAAGATTTAAATAAATGATTTTATCTATTGTTACGACTCATATATGGTCCTGTCAATTCAATCTACATGTCGTTAACTGTCCACCATACCAGATCAGAGGAAGATCAATGGCACGATTAACATCGAAAATAGATACCAATAGTGACCTTTTTGAAACCAACCAAGCCGCCATGCAGGCGATTGTGGATGACTTAAAAGAAAAGGTTCAAAAGATTGCCCTTGGCGGCCACGAAAAGGCCCGTGAAAAACATTTAAGCCGTGGCAAATTATTACCCCGTGACCGCGTTCAAAAGCTCTTGGATCCGGGCACACCGTTCTTAGAGCTTAGTCAATTAGCTGCCTATGACATGTATGACGCTGAGATTCCAGCCGCAGGTGTTATCACCGGCATTGGTCGTGTTGCGGGTCAGGAATGTATGATTGTATGTAATGATGCCACTGTTAAGGGCGGCACCTATTACCCAATGACCGTGAAAAAACACATTCGCGCCCAAGAAATTGCCCGTGAAAATAATCTTCCTTGTATTTATCTAGTGGATAGCGGTGGTGCTAACCTGCCAAACCAAGATGACGTCTTTCCTGACAAAGAACATTTTGGCCGTATTTTCTATAATCAAGCCACCATGTCGGCAGATGGCATTCCTCAAATTGCTGTGGTTATGGGATCCTGTACCGCAGGCGGCGCATATGTGCCAGCCATGGCAGATGAAAGCATCATCGTGCAAAACCAAGGCACCATCTTTCTAGGCGGCCCTCCTTTGGTGAAGGCGGCAACTGGTGAAGTGGTAAGCGCTGAAGACCTTGGTGGTGGTGATCTACACTCACGCACCTCTGGCGTAACGGATCATTTAGCGAAAAATGATCAACACGCCCTAAGCCGTGCCCGTGACATTGTTGCCAGCTTAAACCGCACTAAAACCGTTGATGTCAAAACCAAGCCTGTGGTTGAGCCTGAGTATGACCCGCAAGAGATTTATGGCGTTATTCCCGCAGATAGTCGCCAACCGTTTGATGTGCGTGAAATTATCGCCCGCATTGTCGATGGTAGTGACTTTGATGAATTTAAAGAAAATTACGGCACGACCTTGGTCACAGGTTTCGCCCACATTCATGGCTATCCTGTGGGGATTGTCGCTAACAATGGCGTACTTTTCTCAGAAAGTGCTTTAAAAGGTGCGCATTTCATTCAGCTCTGTTCGCAGCGTGGCATTCCCTTAGTGTTCTTGCAAAATATTACCGGCTTTATGGTTGGTCAAAAATATGAAGCAGGCGGCATTGCCAAGGACGGCGCTAAAATGGTGACCGCGGTGGCTTGTGCTAATGTACCGAAATTCACCGTTATTATTGGTGGCAGCTTTGGTGCTGGTAACTATGGCATGTGTGGTCGCGCCTATAGCCCACGCTTTATGTGGATGTGGCCTAATGCGCGCATCTCTGTGATGGGCGGCGAGCAAGCCGCCAGCGTGATGTCCACTATTCGTCGCGATGCCATTGAGGCCAAAGGTGGTACTTGGTCAGCTGAGGAAGAGGCTGAGTTTAAAAAGCCGATTTCTGATATGTATGAGCATCAAGGACATCCTTATTACGCCAGTGCGCGTTTGTGGGATGATGGTGTTATTGACCCAGCTGATACCCGCATGGTCTTAGGCCTTGGTCTTGCCACGGCGATGAATGCGCCAATTAAGCAAACCAAATTTGGAATCTTTAGAATGTAAGGGTGCCCTGATGACACAAACATTTGAGACTATCCAATTATCGATTAAAGAAAACGGCATTGCTGACCTGCGTTTTAACCGCCCAGATGTTAACAATGCCATGAACGAAACCTTGATCGCTGAAATTACCGAGGCCATGACCAGCCTTGCCAGCAATGATGCTGTTCGAATCATTGTACTAAGCGGTGAAGGCAAGCATTTTTCGGCTGGTGCTGACTTAAACTGGATGAAAAAAGCCGCTGGCTATTCTGAGCAAGAAAACTTTGAAGACGCCATGCGCCTATCCAACATGCTGAATGCTCTATATGCCAGTCCCAAGCCCGTGATCGCGGTTACCCACGGGGCCATTTATGGCGGCGGTGTTGGCATTACGGCTTGCGCTGACATTGTTTTTGCCAATCCATCAAGCCAGTTTTGTTTAAGTGAGGTGCGCTTAGGATTAACCCCCGCAACCATTTCACCCTTTGTTATTGCCGCCATGGGTGAACGCCAAGCACGGCGTTATTTCTTAACAGCCGAAGTTTTTGATGCAGAAAAGGCTGAGGCATTAGGCTTGGTTCATGAAGTATCAGATAATGCCTTTGACGATGCTATGGCACTGGCAGAGAAAATGCTGAAACTGGCACCAGAAGCCATGGGCAGCGCCAAACGCCTGATCGAAGCCGTTTCCCCTAACCTGCTCAGTGATGACCTGCGCGCCGATACCGCAAAGCGTATTGCCCGTCGCCGCGCCACCGATGAGGCCAAAGAAGGCATAACCGCCTTTTTAGAAAAACGTAAACCCTCTTGGATTAAAGCATAAGGACCAACACAATGGACATTAAAAACATTTCAAAAATCCTTATTGCCAACCGCGGTGAAATTGCTTGCCGTGTGATTGACACGTGTGAGCGTCTTGGCATCCAAACCGTGGCAGTTTATTCTGATGCCGATGCTGATGCCCAACATGTGGAACGCGCTGATGAAGCCATTCACATTGGCCCCTCACCTGCGGCTGAAAGCTATTTAATCGCCGATAAAATTATCGATGCTGCCAAAGCAACCGGGGCAGATGCCATTCACCCAGGTTATGGCTTTTTGTCAGAAAATGCTGAATTCGCTGACCGCTGTGATCAAGAAGGTCTTATCTTCATTGGCCCTAAGGGCAAATCTATTCGTGCCATGGGCCTAAAAGGCACCGCTAAAAAGCTGATGGTCGATGCGGGCGTTCCGGTGGTTCCGGGCTATCATGGTGAGGATCAAGACCCTGCCGTTTTGAAAAAGGCTGCTGATGACATTGGTTACCCTGTGCTGATCAAGGCCGTTGCCGGTGGTGGCGGTAAAGGTATGCGCAAAGTGATGAAAGCAGAAGACTTTGCCGAGGCCTTAGAAGCCGCCAAACGCGAAGGTGCCAACAGTTTTGGCAATGATGTGGTTTTGATTGAGAAATTCATCGAAAAGCCACGCCACATTGAAATTCAAGTGTTTGGCGACAGCCATGGCGACGCGGTTTATTTGTTTGAACGTGATTGCTCTTTGCAACGCCGCCATCAAAAAGTGGTTGAAGAGGCCCCTGCCCCTGGCATGCCCGAAGACATGCGCCAAGCCATGGGTGACGCCGCCGTTCGTGCCGCCAAAGCCATTGATTATCAAGGCGCAGGCACCATCGAATTTATCGTTGATGCCAGCAATGGTTTAAACCCCAAGGGTTTTTATTTCATGGAAATGAACACCCGTCTGCAAGTTGAGCACCCTGTAACAGAAATGATTACAGACACCGACCTTGTTGAATGGCAAATCCGTGTGGCAGAAGGGCATCCAATCCCTAAGAAGCAAGACGAATTAAGCATTGAAGGTCATTCGTTTGAAGTGCGTCTTTATGCTGAAGACCCTGCTAAAAACTTCATGCCACAAACAGGCCGTTTGGATTATTTTCACGTTGAAAAACAAGACAATATGCGTCTTGAAAGCGGCGTGATTGAGGGCGATGAGATCAGCGTCTTTTATGACCCGATGATTGCCAAATTGGTGACCCATGGTGCCACCCGCGATGAAGCGTTAACCCGCATGATTGACGTGATCCGCGGCACCTATGTGGCGGGCCTTAAAACCAATTTGAACTTTTTGATCAACACCTTAAAGCACAGCGCCTTCCAAGATGCTGACTTTGACACCAACTTCATTGATCAAAACATTGATACCTTAGTGGCCGATGAAGACGATGGCCTGATGGTTGATATGATGTTGGCCGTCAGCGTGCGTCAAGCCATGGTTATGGAAGACGCCATGGAACAATTTGACCAATCATCCGAACCAAACAACCCCTTTAACACCATGGATGGATGGCGTCTAAACGTTGACTATCAAGAGCCTTTAACCCTGTTGGATGAGGCAGGCGGAAAATATGAGTTGGCTTTGTTCAATGATGAAGATGGCGTTGGTTATGTGGTCAAAAATGGTGATGAGACCTATTACATGAATGGCTACTTTGACCATGAAGATGCACTGATCGCACAGGTCAATGGGCGCTTGTATAAAGCCCATGTTTGGCAGGATGATAACCATATTACCATCATGCGCGATGGTCGCACCGCGCCATTCACATTATGACTGCATGGTGATGAAGATGCAGGAACGGCAGATGGCCCCGGCGGCGTTAACGCCCCAATGC
>CAKZLM010000025.1 GCA_937126915.1 uncultured Alphaproteobacteria bacterium | reverse complement strand
AAAGGGAGGAGCGGGAAACAACAAAGAATGCGAAAGCAATTCGGAGCCTTGAGCGCGTTTCATCGCTGAGGCGAAAGCCGTAGCGGGAAACAACAAAACAGAGGCGAAAGCCGACCCAGCCTTGAGCGCGTTTCATCGCGATCATAGAACTCGCTCTCTCGCATTGAGAAAGCAATGCGCGCCTGCGGCATGTTTCATAGAAAAGTGAAAACTTTTCTGGAAACGAACAAAAAGAAGCACCGACAACACACGGTCAGCTTGGGGTTGGTGGTGGTGATTTTTTTCAAAAACTAATTCTTTTGTCGTTTGCTTCTGTTGCTTATGATGGCTGTTTGTGATCGAGGTTGGGGGAATGGTATGTCAAAAAAAGAACGAATTAGAGCCTATTACAGCGATATTGATGGGCGTGATTATGATCAGGTGATGGCGCTGTTTGCTGATAATGCGCGTTATCGGCGGGCTGACTCCTGCTATGATGGCAAGCCTGCCCTTGATGACTTTTTTAGGCACCAACGCAAAATTCATGGCACCCATACGCTGGAAACCCTGATCGAAGATGGTGCCCTTATTGTTGCCATTGGACGCTTTGAAGGGGTGGGCGACAAAGGCGATGCCCGCGCAGTTAACTTCACCGATGTGTGGACCTTTGGCAGCGATGATAAAGTGGTCCTGAGGCGCACCTATCTGGCCTTTGGTCACGAATATGTTTTGAAGTAGTGAGACACCAGCATAGCAAAAAAGGGACCAACAGATAGCCCCTCTTCCCTTACTCTTGCAGCATCTCCCAACAGTATAGTGAGCGAGGCACCATCGAATAGGAATGATGCCCCGCCTCTAAATCAGCTGTTTTTAGCTTTATTCATCCTCACCCGCAGATGAGGCGACCTTATCGCCCGCAGTGACGGCGCGCAGGTTATCGTCAGAGTTACGATCCACCAGCTTCACATAAGGATCAATGCCCGCATAAAGCGGCATAGTATCGTCAGGGTGATAACATTTTCGCCCGTTTTAATCTGATGTTTGGCTAAATATAGCTCAACATCTTCACCGGGTTTGGTGTCGTTAGGGTCTTTCGAAAACAGACCAACATCAATCATCATATCCATTGGTTCTTCGGTTTCACGGCCCTTGCCATCAGCCATAAACTTTTTAGCGTCAATGGTTAGGGTGACGTCATAACCGCCCGCATCATTAGGTTGACTTTCAGCATTGGTCACTTTCAAATCCATCAGGACAATTTTTTCCATCAGGTCTGTGATCAATTGTTGCTCAAAATCACTATCCGCTTCTTCACGCAAATAACGGATAAGATCGCGTGATTGGGCGTAAGGGTCAGACTTATAAGCATGGTTAGCGATTAGTTTTTGTAGGGCACGGTTAACCGCATCCTCACCCAAATAATCTTTTAAGGCATACATCACAACCGATCCTTTGCGGTAATGGATATAGGCTTGGTTCTCAACCAGCTCAAGCGGCAGTTCATCAACCGCTTCACCGCCACGGCTGCGTAGATAATTATCCAACTCATACTTTAAGAAGCGACGCATGACCTGCGGGCCATATTTTTCTTCCATTACCATGAGGGCAGAATATTGCGCCAAGGTTTCCACCACCACGGTGCCGCCTTGAGTGTTGGCCCCCATCACCTGATGCGCCCACCATTGGTGTGCCAATTCGTGTGCGGTGACATAGAACACATAATCAATATCGTCTTCCTTAATATCCGCCACAAAGCCGATGGCTTCGGAATAAGGAATGGTGTTTGGAAAGGCTTGCGCAAAGCTTTCATAAGCAGGGAATTCCAAAATCCGCACTTGGCGATACTGATAGGGACTAAAGTTTGTACAAAAATAATCCAATGACGCCTTAATACCAGACAACATACGATCAACATTATAATTATGCGGACCATGGTAATAAACTGCTAGGTCAACATCGTTCCATTGATCACGCGCAACTGCATAATCCGCCGACAAATAGGAATAGAAGTTTTGGATCGGCGCATCCATTTTATAATGGAAATAGCGGCGATCATTTTCTTGCCATTCACGCTCTAAATATCCCGGCGCAATCGCAATTTGTGATGGAATGGTCGAAACCGTCGTTTCAAACGAAATCCAATCACTGTCTGGTCGGATATAGCTGTTATAACGCTCAACCGGATCATCAATGCTTGGCATACGATCAATGGGATCAAGGCCCTGCTTGCGGCGCTCATTACGATCACTGATCATCAATTGGCGATTAAAACCTAACCCCGGTGCCGCCTCAGTATTGTTAAAGAAGGTACCGTTATAAAGCACACTTGAGCGATTGCCTGAGTTTCTAAAACCATCATTTTCCATAGATGTGACAAACCCTAACGCTTGTTGCTCTCCAGGTTGCATGGGCTGGTTCATAGCAAAGGTATAATAATCATATTCTTCATCCTGCCATGCAATGCTGGCCCCCGTTAGGGTAATAGAATGAACCTTGGCATCGGGGTTAAACACCACATGAACCTCAGTCAAAGGCTCGTCGGTTTTATTTTCAATGACATAGGTACCGCGCATGTCATAACGGCGCTGATTTGGATAAATATCAACATCGGTTTTAACATCCACAATGCGTGGCTGCGGTTGGTTTTCATATTGGCGATACTTTTGTTCATAGACCACCTGAAACGCGATTTGATCATCTTGGGTTTTATATTCATTCACCACATTTGTGTTATAGAAAATATAACTCCCCGTTGATGCCATACCGCCCAAAGCCACCATCAAAAAACTAAGGCTGATAGGGCCAGCTGCCACCTTCATTTGGTGAAAGCGTTGCTTGGCACCAACGATAACACCGCGGTTCCACATTAAAAACGCCAGCACCATCAAAATAAGGGCAAAGAAACCCCAATAAAGGTCAAACCAACGGGCTATTTGCATAAAGTGATCAGCACTATTCATATCAGACAAAGGCGCACCCGGGCGACCAGCATAATTATAAAGGTTATGCTCAAAACCCAAATTATACAGCACCATGGTTGAGATCAGATAACCAATCATGATTAACATGCCAAGATATTTATTGTTGCTGGCAACCTGCACAAATATGCACAACACACCCACCAACCACATGTTATATCCTTGGAAATAAAACAACCTTTCAGCATAAAGGCCCAATTCAAAATTGGTATAACCGCTGATCATTTGAAAACTCATAGCGGTTAAAACACTGACCGCAAACATCGACACCACAATCAACAACAAGGCCAATTGCTTCGATACCACCAACACCCAGCTTGGCATGGGGGTGGCTTCAACAATTTCATGAATTTTGGCTTGTTTTTCGCGCCATACCAGCTCTGCTCCATAATAAATCACAATGATGAACACCACCCAACTAAAGGTGCCATTGATCATATTAATCATCGAACGGGTCACAGGTAAAAGATCAGTACCATATAAATTATTACGACTGATCAATCCACCAACGGTGTTTGCCACCGCCATCACCATTAAGACAACAAATGGAATGGTACGCACCACAGACATAGCTTCAAACCGCATACGCATGAAAAACTGCGTTATCGCAGCACCACCGCCAAATGATTGAGTAACAGTTGGGCGGGTTAAAGCTGGACTGCTATCAACCGCTTTTTGCGCTGGTGATTTCTCAACCCTTTTCTTTTTCTTCGATTTGCCAACAATGTCAAAACTAAACAAGGCATAGGCGAGCCCCAAAAAGGCAAAACCAATGCCTAACCATAACAAGCGGTTTTGTAAGAACAAGCCTTCTAAGGGGATTAGCATTTCATTGCGCTCAAACACCGTCCAATAACGCGTGGCCTCACCAAAGGCGGTAAAACCAAAAGGGTCAAGCAAGCTGCCGATGACCAAATTTTCAGGGTCATTCAAAAGGCGTGACGAAAACATATAAAGCACAAAAAACGCCACCACAGACGCATAGGTTTTCATCAAACTGCGGGTAACTGCTGACACCGTTAAAAACAAGGTCGACATAAAAAATAAGGTAGGCGCTGATAGGACAAACAACGAGAAAATAAAATTGCCCATCCCCACAGGGCCAATGCGTTCAGGGTCTAACCAAGGCATTAAACTGCCCACCAATAGCCCCAAAGTCACAAACGAAAAGGCCAGCACTGTAACCGTGAAGGCCCCCACAAAGCGGCCAAACAGATAGGATTGTTTGGTGATACGGGTACTGAAAATAATCTCAGCCATTTTATGATCAAAGTCACGCAACACAATGTTGCCAACAAAGGCCGTCACCATGAACATACCAAAAATGCTCATCACCAAATGCGACTGCATAATTTGATAGGGGGCATTAAAATTTTCGGCCCCACCGCCGCCAATGGTGACATTTTCAGCGGCCATACCGCCAAAGGCAAGTAAGAAAAAGATAATGCCAATCACCCAAAATCCTGGTTGGCGGGTTTGATATTTAAATTCAAAAGAAGCTAATTGCCAAAACATGATGGTTCTCCCAAAGGCTCTGAAAAGGTAGATTTAAGCAGCAACGTCTTGTTGCGCTTTAACTTTCAGGGTTTGGAAATAAACATCTTCCAAAGTAGCGCTGATGGCTTCAAAGCCCTCACCGGGATCACTTTCAGAAAAGGCATGAAGAACGGTATCACCAGCAAATAAGCGGGTTGAAATAATATCAAAGCGGGCGCGGTAACTATCCACCTCAGACTTAGCGACAATTTTACGCCACACTTTACCCTTCATGGTGTCAATCAGGTCCATCGGCTTACCACTAGCAACGATGCTGCCACGGGCCATAATCGCCATATTTTGGCAAAGGTCGGTGACATCTTCCACAATATGGGTAGACAGAATAACCACAACATTTTCACCAATATCGGCTAGCAAGTTATGGAAGCGATTACGCTCTTCAGGGTCAAGGCCGGCGGTTGGTTCATCAACAATGATTAGTTTAGGGTTTCCGATTAAGGCTTGGGCAATGCCAAAGCGTTGGCGCATACCACCAGAAAAACCTGTAAGTGCTTTATTACGGGCCTCATACAAATTGGTCTGGTCCAGCAAATATTTGACCAAATCTTTACGCTCACCCTTACTGGTAACACCTTTTAAAACCGCCATATGGTCCAACATGGCCTCAGCCGTGATGCGTGGATAAACACCAAAGTCTTGTGGCAAATAACCAAGGGTTTGACGAATATGATCAGGGTTTTCCATCACATTAACACCATCAAACATGATGGCACCGCTGTCAGCAGGTTGTAGGGTGGCAATGGTCCGCATTAGAGATGATTTGCCAGCGCCATTTGGCCCTAACAAGCCAAACATGCCCTTAGGAATGTCAAGGCTAACACCATCAAGGGCGCGCACACCATTATCATAGGTTTTGGTTAAATTTTCTATTGAAAGCATCGTTGTTCCTCCCCGCTTTACTGTCGTTTTGCTCATGTCTTTAAAATGCTCATTGGCATTTACAAAAGGTCATTGGCTGTGCTTATATTTATTATTATCAAAACACTATAATACCAAAAATAGATTGTGCAATATCTTAAGGGGGAAGATTATCATGGCAATGACATTAACAAAAATAGGTACCGACACATCAACCGCCACCATCAGTGGGCTACAAAAAGGTTCACATAATGTTTTAGCAAAAAGCTTTGTTACGCTAGCTTTGATGATGCCTGCCATGGCTTTTGGGGCAACGGTAAAAGCCCAAAGCGCCGCCGACATTACTGCCGCCAGTGAAAAGGCCGCCGCCCATTTTGAAGCCGCTGTTGCCTCCCCTTCTGTGCCCGGCATTAATGTTGCCATTGCTGATCAAAAGGGGGTGATCTGGCAGCAAGGTTTTGGCTGGGCTGATGTGGAAAACAAGGTGGCCATGACCCCACTTCACAAAATGCGTATTGGTAGCGTGGCAAAGGTGATCGCCACTGCTGCCATGATGCGCCTTCATGATGAGGGTAAAGTGAACCTAGATGCGCCTGTGCGAACTTATGTCCCTGCATGGCCTGAAAAACACCCAACTATCACGCTTCGTCAATTAGCCAGCCACACCGCGGGCATTCGCCATTATAAGGCCGGTGAGTTTTTAATGAACACCCCTTATCCCACTGTTACCAGTGGCTTAGATATTTTTAAGAATGACCCCTTGCTATTCCAACCGGGCGAGGATCACAGCTATTCCACCTTTGCCTGGACCTTGGTTAGCGCTGCCATTGAAGGCGCTGATGATAGCCGCAACTTTAAAACCATTGTTAAGGATGAAGTCTTCACTCCCCTTGCCATGGTTAACAGCAGCTTTGATGAACAGTATGAACTTATTTCATACCGCCAACGCCCTTACACATGGGATGCTGATCAAGGCACGTTGAAAAACGCCCCGCAATCAGACCATAGCTATAAATGGGCTGGTGGTGGCTTCATAGCCTCACCCGCTGATATTTCCCGCTTTGCCGTGGCGCATTTGGGCGATGATTATTTAAAACCTGACACCACATTAGAAATGTTCACCAACGCTACCAAAAACAATGGCGAGCAGGTTCCCTTCGGCATTGGTTGGGTGACGGGATTTGGGCGTTACCTAGACCGATACCAAGATAATCCAGAGGCCCTACGCATAATGAATGAACACACTAACAGCGTGATGCATTCAGGCGGCAGCAATGGTGGTATTACCATGATGATCTTATGCCGCGACCATGGCCGCGCGGTAACGGTTGTGAAAAATGTTGATGGCGAAAACAGCGCCAATGTTTTCATGCTGGCGCTTCAAACCCTTGATGCATTTCATCAAGATTAAGAAGACCTCAATTTAATAACGGATGGAGGAGCAGACCTCCTCCTCGCGCTCTATCACATTATTTTGTAAAAAACGCCGCTGGGTTGATAGTTGTCGCCGTAGGGGTTCAGGACTGGTGATCATAAGATCAATCCAATCGGCATAATGGGAAACCCGCGTATAAACCACGCCAGCACCGTATTTTCCTGCTGCTTGTGCGCCTTGCTGTGACCCAAAAACCTTAATGCGTGAACTGACGCCCAACAAGATAAACTCGTCACCAACACGTTGAAAAGCAGGCCCCCCACTGTCGCCATTGCCCGCGCTACCTTCTAGCGGCAAGGCCTTATCGCCTTGATCAAAGCGGAAATATAAATCACGGCCCATCGCCAATTCAACACGGTTCTGAGCCATGCGTAATTGCCCCGCATTAGCTTCATAACTAATGGTCTCACCGTCAACCCCATTGCCAGTGGCCCCAGCGCCGATAAACCAAGCCACTTGATCTTTTTCATCATTTTGGCGCTGTAATTTGGCTGGCGCACCCCCCTCAACAGGCTGTTTTAATCGGATCAAGGCAATATCTGCACTGCCTTCTAGCTTATAGTCAGAATGGGCATAGCGATCTGCCACTTCAACCAACTGGTCACCAACCATAATCTTGCTACCAGGGGCTACACAAAAGATGGTATGCGCTGCCGTTAGCACCCAATTAGGATGAATGAGCGTGCCATGGGCACCAACCTTATAAAGGCTGGCAAGGGCTGGAAAATCATCAAGGGTGGCGTGATATTGACGATCATCAACATCATGGCGAATGACGATGGCACCGGTTGGCAGCGACAGGACTAAGAGCCCTGCCATCATTATCAATCCCCTTACCGTTTTTTGCCGCAATATCATCAGCTTTTCCCTAAACGATGCGTTGCCATTAAAAAAGGGCACCAATGGCCTGATGCCCTTTCTTTACATTCTTTGCTGCACGCCAAACCTTAATAGCCTTGCGCCGCGCCATCCTTACGCATTTCTGTAGCGCCAAATAAAACACCTGTTACAGGATCGCGCCAAATCGCCTGATAACCACCAAATGGCCCTGTGGTATATTCAACAGTATGACCGCGACGGCGTAATTCTTCGGCCACCGCTGGCAAGATACCGCTTTCCAACTGTAGGGTGCCACCATCGGTCATGCGACCCGGCAGGTAGGGCTGGGTTGAACCACGGTGGTGCCAGCGCGCCACATCGCCTGCTTCTTGAAGGTTCATGCCAAAGTCAACAATATTCACCACGATTTGAACATGGCCTTGAGGCTGCATACCACCACCCATTAATCCAAAGCTCATCAAGGGAACCCCATCTTTGGTCATGAAAGCTGGGATAATAGTGTGGAACGGGCGCTTACCCGGCGCATAAACATGGGGGTGGTTTGGATCAAGAGAAAACAAGGCGCCGCGATCTTGGAAAATAAAGCCAAGACCATCAGGCACCAAGCCAGACCCCATACCGCGATAGTTTGACTGGATTAGGCTGACCATCATGCCGTCTTTATCAGCCACGGTCATATAGATGGTGTCACCATCAATAAGTTTAGGGTCACCATGGTCAACCTGTTTCAAGGCCGTGTCCATGCTGATCAATTTATTACGTTCGGCGGCATATTCATCAGAGAGCAAATAGTCATAATTAGGCTCATAATAGGCGGTGTCGGCATAAAAACGTGCACGGTCTTCATAGACCACTTTTTTCACTTCGGTCATCAGGTGCAAATAATCAGCACTGTTATGCCCCATGGCTTTTAGGTCATAACTTTCCAACATTTGCAGCATTTGCAAGGCCGCAATACCTTGACCATTGGGCGGTAGTTCCCAAACATCATAGCCGCGATAATTAACCGACTTTGGTTCAATCCATTCGGCTGTATGTTCAGCAAAATCACGGTACCGCAACGGGCCACCAATGCGTTCCATGTAGGCGCCCATGGTGCGGGCAATTTCACCTTTATAAAAGGCATCAGCCCCTTCACGACCAATGGCCTCAAGCGTGTTTGCAAGGTCAGGATTTTTAAAGACCTGCCCTTCAACTGGGGCCTTGCCATCGATTAGGAAAGTGGCTTTATAATTATCAATTTCTTCAATTTCACCGCTGGCATGCAGACGTTCATATCGGGCACGATAGACTTCCATGGCATCAGCAATAACTTGTGTAACTGGAAACCCTTCACGGGCATAGGTAACCGCAGGTGCCATTAAGTCAGACATCGGCTTGCTGCCAAATTTTTCATGCATGGCACCCCAACCACTGACCGCGCCGGGCACAGAAACCGAATAGCTTCCAAAGTCAGGTAGGTCAGTTTTGTCGCGGCCAATATTATCACGCAATTGCTCTAAGGTTTGCCCTAGGGGAGCTCGGCCACTGGCGTTTAGTCCATGTAATTTTTTGGTTTTAGGGTCCCAAATAATGGCATATAAGTCACCGCCAATGCCATTGCCTGTGGGTTCCATAAGGCCAATGGCGGCATTACCCGCAATGGCGGCATCCACCGCATTACCACCTGCTTTTAAAATATCAAGCGCCACTTGGCTGGCAAGAGGGTGGCTGGTTGCAGCCATGCCGTTCATGCCTAACACCACACTGCGGCTTGCAAAGGGTTCGCCCGTAACGCGGTCTCCGCCACCTTTATTTTGGCTATCATTGGCTAATGTTCCGCTGGTCATCATCATTCCCCCAACGGCAATTGCGCCCACAAATTGGGCCATTGCTTTAAGTGCCATGGTTTCGTTCCTCCCATAAGTGTCTCATTTTCAGTTTTTATTTACATTTCTCCTACGCGACCTTAACTTAGCAAGATCATAAAAATAAACAAGAGGAACCCTGACATGAGCAATCGTATCATCCTAACGACAGCCTTTACCGTAGCCAATCATGACATTGTTGAAGAAATTGATGTTGTTACTGCTGAATGCGCTTACGGCATGAATATCTTCAAAGACTTTTTCGCCAGCATCCGTGACTTTGTTGGTGGCCGATCAGAATCAGTGGAAAATGTTTTGAAAGACGCCAAAGAAACCACCATGAATGAATTACGTGCCGTCGCCCGCCATATGGGTGCTGATGCCGTGATTGGCATTGACCTTGATTATCACGAACTAGCAGGCGGCGGTAAAAACGGCATGCTGTTGGTGGTTGCTTCAGGCACGGCTGTGAAACTTAAACCTAAGGCATAATGGGCCAACGTTTTTCAAATAGTTATCGATTAAATTGCCAGTAGCTGCCTTGGCTTGAGTTAACCTGAACCAAGCCATGGCGCTGTGCTGCGCGTAGACCTTGATGAAAAAGGTAATACAGATCATTCACTAATGTCCGTTCCCCTACATAGGAATGGCCTAGAAAATCTGTATCTACTAATGATGCATCAATGGTTTCAATACCTTCTAGGATAACCAATCCCCCCTCAACATCTCCAGCTCTGACCGCGGCATTAAACCTTTTTGATAATTTCAAGGCCTGATCATTACTAGATGCATAAAGCGTAACTGGTCGGTTTAAACTGGTTAATCTAGGAGCAATATCGCGCTTAAAAATATCAGCGTCCACATCAGGTGCAGCTAAAACAATTTCTTTAACCTTCAAACGATGCTCAGGCTTTCTCTCTAACACCGATGTTAATGCCTCTGGCATAGCTTCATTCCCCATACTATGAGCAATGACATAAACATTATCAACCTCAGTGCGCTCTAGAAAATCTTCGAAGAAAACCGCTAAATTAGCCTTAGACCACTCAACATCTTGCTTATCGCTTTGATAAGCCAATATTTCACCATCCGATGGCCAACTATAAAACACAGGTGTAATATTGCGTCCAATATCATAGTAAATTTGCGCCGTTCTTACGGCTGCTTCTTCGAAGGAAACATTATAACCATGGATAAAAATAAAGGCGCTTTTCGTCTGTCTTTGGCTTATATTTTCTCTAACTGACTGATAAAATTCATCAATCGTGAAACTCTCATTTTCCATCAATAAAATATATTTTTGCGGGCTATAACCCCAATTAAGAACATAGTTCGATATTTGATTCAAAATGCCCGGCCTCTCTACCTCACCAAACGTGTGATTGTCGGGGATACTCACAGAAACATGCCCATAATGAATGGGGTCTGACCTATTCTCTGAGCGCTTACCATCAAATAATTTCACAACTTCAGTATCTGACTGTTTATTGCGATCAGTACCGTAATAAACCTTAACTAAATCATATCCCTCCATCTCTTCATCAGTCACCGATATTCTAGCCACATCATCAACCAGCTCACTAGGTGGCGGTGGCGGTGGCGGTGGCGGAGGTGGAGGTGGAGGTGGAGGTGGAGGAGGTGGTGGTGGAGGCGGTGGAGGCGGTGTCACTCTATCCACGTT
>CAKZLM010000024.1 GCA_937126915.1 uncultured Alphaproteobacteria bacterium | reverse complement strand
TCGCGCAGGCGAAAGCCGTAGCGGGAAACAACAATAAAAGAGGCGAAAGCCGATCCAGCCTTGAGCGCGTTTCATCGAGCAGGCGAAAGCCGTAGCGGGAAACAACAAAACAGAGGCGAAAGCCGATCCAGCCTTGAGCGCGTTTCATCGCGCAGGCGAAAGCCGTAGCGGGAAACAAGAGATTGACCGTTACTAAGTAAGTGGGGTCCTATTGGTTTGCAATGTTTAGAGGCGTGTTGCTCATAGAAAATCTAGGCCGATGTCGATGGCCGGGGCAGATTGGGTGATACGTCCGACAGAGATATAATCAACGCCAGTTTCAGCGATGGCGCGGATGGTTTTTAGGGTAACGCCGCCTGAGGCCTCTAGCGGAATACCGCGATCATTGAGGGCGATGGCTTGGCGTAACATATCAGGGCCCATGTTATCCAAAAGCAAACGAGAGGCACCAGCAGCTAAGGCTTCTTTTACTTGGTCAAGGGTGTCGCATTCTACTTCAACATCGCTGTGACCATGGGCGTTGGCGCGTTTTACCGCATCGGTGATTGAGCCGTTCATGGCGATGTGATTGTCCTTAATCATCACCGCATCATAAAGCCCCATACGATGGTTTTTAGCGCCGCCCATGCGGGTGGCATATTTTGCTAAATGACGATAACCGGGCAGGGTTTTGCGCGTGTCTAAGAGGGTTGCATTGGTGCCTTCAATGGCGTTTACATAAACATTGGTCAGGGTGGCAATGCCCGATAAATGTTGCACAAAATTAAGAGCGGTGCGTTCCGCCGTTAGCATGGCGCGGGCCGCCCCTTCAATGGTGAGAACCACATCACCCTTTGAAAGATGATCACCATCATTAGCATGGGCTTCAAGCTTGCAATTAGGATCAAGATAATTAAAGGCAGCAATGGCCAGTGGTAGGCCAGCAAGTATCATTTCTTCACGCGCCGTCATTTGCGCCTTTAAGGTGGCGTCCTTATCAATCACACTTAATGAGGTGATATCGCCATCTTTAACATCTTCATCAAATGCTTGTTTTAAAAGGGCATTGATTTCATCATTTGTTAAAGGAAAGCTCATTATGGCACCATCAATTAGGGGTGAAGACTATATAAATTAAAAAAGTAATGAAGCAGAGGCTTGCCACACGACCTTAATTTTTATTGGCAGGTGTTGGTGACATTTCCAACATTTTTTCGAGCGGGCGCAAGGCGCGTGTGCGAATATCCTCAGGTACCTCAATTTGCGGGGTCATGTCACGCATACAGAGATACAGTTTCTCCATATTGTTTAATTCCATGAACGGGCAGTTATTACAGCCGCAATTGCCATCAGCCCCCGGCGCACCGATAAAGGTTTTATGCGGGGCAGCTTTTTGCATTTGGTGCATGATATGCGGTTCAGTGGCGATGATGATTTTTTCAGCCGGATCATTCAAGGCAAACTCAAGAATTTTTGAGGTTGAGCCAACCAAATCGGCGTGATCCAAAATGTGCGCTGGGCACTCTGGGTGAGCAGCCACAGGGGCATCAGGGTGCTGGGCTTTTAGCTTGATTAATTCACGCTCAGAAAATTGCTCATGCACAATACAGCTGCCATCCCAAAGCAACATATCGCGGCCTGTTTTGCGGGCGATATAGCCGCCAAGATGTTTATCAGGAGCAAACAAAATAGGTTGGTCTTCAGGGATTTGACTGATGATATATTCAGCATTGGACGAGGTGACGATAATATCGGTTTCTGCCTTCACCGCAGCCGAACAATTGATATAGGTCAAAGAAATATGATCAGGGTGCTGACGGCGGAACTTGGCAAAATCTTCTGGTGGACAGCTGTCTTCAAGGCTGCAACCCGCTTCCATGTCTGGCAGGATAACAGTTTTTTCAGGGCTTAGGATTTTAGCAACCTCAGCCATAAAGCGCACACCGCAAAAGACGATCACATCAGCATCAGTAGCGGCAGCTTTTCTTGATAAATCAAGGCTATCACCCACAAAGTCAGCAATTTCTTGGATTGCTGCTTCTTGATAATAGTGGGCGAGGACAACCGCGTTTTTTTCTTTTTTTAGGCGGTTAATCTCAGCAACCAAATCAAGCGTTGGGTCCAACTTTTCCAAGCGGCCTTCAAGATTATTATTATCAAGAACTAGGGTGCTCATTCAAAAATTCCCTTCTGGTCATAAACTTGGGGATTTCCTTAACCTTTCTATCAGTGAAAATAAAGGGATTTTTCACTTTAGGCTTATTCACGTCTTTATATAGTGGGCCTGCAAGCCAATGTCATCCTTAGTGATGATTTTATTTTGGTCAATGAGGTGAATGATATGGGCCAAGGTTGACCGCGCTGCAGCAGGATAAAGGCTAGTGTCAATGTCGTGATAAACACGGGGCACAATCTGCTCAATGGTGTGACAGCCATCCACAACGGCTTGATAAATTTTTTCTTCGCGCACTTCTCTATGCTCAATAAGGGCATTGATAAAGGCAACTGGGTTTTCAATGGCGGGCCCGTGTATGGGGCGCAGCAAGGCGGGGTTTAAATCACGAACCTTTTTCAGGCTGGCCATATAATCAGCCATGTCGCCATCGGGCGGCGAAATAATGGTGGTGGACCACCCCATAATATGATCGCCGGTAAAGCAGGTATTTTCTTCTTCAAGGTGAAAACAAACATGGTTTGATGTGTGACCTGGTGTGTGTATAGCCGTTAAGGTGGCATCACCAAAGCACAGCTGATCACCATCCTTTAGGATATCGGTTGGGGTAAAATCATTATCCGCGCCCGCTTCAACATCTTCACCTTCCAAGGCACGCTGTTTACCCATGCCATGGGGGCCAAAAGCATATATGGGCACGTTTAATTTATCCGCCAATGGCTTTGCCGCGGGTGAATGATCTAGGTGTGTGTGGGTAACCAAAATGGCGCTGCATTCACCGTCATCTAAGGCGTTTATTATGGCGGCGATATGGGCAGGGTCATTGGGGCCAGGGTCTAAAATGGCAAATGGCCCAGTGCCAAGAATAAAACTGCCCGTGCCTGTATAAGAAAAAGGCGAGGGGTTGTCAGCCAACACACGTTTTACCCGTGGGCTTATCACCTGACACTGGCCATAGGGTGCATCAAAATCATGGACAAAAGGAATGCTCATAAGAAGTTTATTTCTCTCAATGAATTATGTTTAATTAAAAGCAGTAAATCATGATTAACCAATAGCTGCAAGAGGCACCGAAAAAGGTGAGGGGTTGCATTGCTTGAGGGGGGGGAAGTGGATATAAAAAAACGACCCCATCAATGATGAGGCCGCTTTTTGGATGGAATAAGTTACCCGAAGGTAAAAACACGTGTTTTGGTTTAAAAGGTGTCTAAGCTTGATAACCAAACACATATACAGCCAAGGTGTCTAAACTTGAAGTGCTGTTTGACTACCTTATCGCAACAGCCGTGCCAAAATAGTAAACATCAATAATTACAATGAGTTATAAAATTTCATGCTTTTTTGATGGTGCCTTCTGATATGAAAAATGCTTCATTATGGCACATAATATTATGGGTTGAAGAGTGTTGCATCATTTTGAGACAAAAACCCATAAGTTGTGAAGATGTCTTGTGCTTTTTCGCTGGTTAAGAAAGAGAAAAATTCCATAACAATTTTATCATATTTATAAGAATCGTTAACCGCAGCCCAATAGATAACCTTGGGATTGTGCTGAATTGCGAAGTTTATGACAGGTTTTAAGCGAGGGTTATTAATTGTGTCAGAATGATACAGTATGGCTAGTTCTGTTTGGCCCGTTTCCACGAAGGCTCGTGTGCGGATGGCATTGGGAGCAAGAACAAGATGGCCTTCGACATGTTGCCAGACATCATAGCGTTCTAAGAGAGTTTGGGTATATCGTCCAAGTGGTGATAAGGCAGGGTCTGCAATGGCTAATGAGAAGGGGGGTAAGCTTTTTATATAAGTGGCAACATCAAGCGCGATACTTGTATTTGTGAGTGAGGAAGTTGTGGCTGCCAAAACCAGTTTATTGCCAGCAATGGGTTTTGGTGTGCTGATCAGTTGTTTATTTTTCAAATCATCAATCCAAAACTGGTTAGCTGACAAAAATAAGGCCGCTGGGGCGCCATGGATTATTTGCCTGGCCAGTTGGGCGCTGCTGGCGGTGGATATTTCAAGGTTCGCTGTTGGTTGGGTTGCTAGAAAGGCTTCTTTTATAGCGTATAAGGGTTCGGATAAGCTAGAAGCGGCAAATATAATTGTGGGCTGAATTTTTGCCGTGGTGTTGGCTGTGTTTTCTTCTGCCCCGCATGATCCAAGAAGGCATCCAAGCAGTAGAATCTTTAAATATATTTTAGGCAAACGGGTCATAGATTGTGATGATCCCTGAATTTTTCTCGTTAACTGGGCTGATATTAAATGTATAATGCACAGACTTGAGGTTATTTGACAGAAATATCCGACGAGTGGGGGTTACTTTTTTAAGATAGTTTGCTACATTTATACAAATTTTAGTTGGGAAATGGGAGAATACTATGGTCAAGATGACGATCAATGGTCAGTCAGTAGATTATGCTGGCGATCCTGAAATGCCATTATTATGGTATTTACGCGATGAGCGCGGTGCGACGGGAACCAAATTTGGATGTGGTGTTGGATTGTGTGGTGCTTGCACGGTTCATGTTGATGGTTATGCCAACCGCTCATGCCAAATGTTTATGGGTGACCTAGAAGGCGCTAAGATTACCACCATTGAGGGGTTATCAGAGGATGGCACACATGCTCTGCAAAAGGCGTGGATTGATCATAAGGTGCCACAATGTGGTTATTGCCAAGCGGGTCAGATTATGCAGGCAGCATCGCTGTTAGCGGAAAACCCAAATCCCACAGATGAAGACATTGATATTGCCATGCAAGGTAACATTTGTCGCTGTGGAACTTATCAGCGAATTAAAAGCGCCATTAAACAAGCAGCAGAGGAGATGTAATCATGAATATTGAAAACGTTTCCAGACGTGGATTTATGAAAGGCAGCGCGGTTGGCGCGGGTGTCTTCGCTATTGGTGTTCCTATGATGGCAAAAGCCACCATGATTGATCAAATTATGGATCAAGATGGTGCCATACAAATGAACCTTTATTTATCTATTGCCACGGATGACACCGTTCATTTAACAGCTATGAGCCCTGAAATTGGTCAAGGTGCAAGAACTGCGATGCCACAAATTATTGCGGATGAGCTTGAGGCTGACTGGGACAAGGTTGTTATTCACCAAGCTGGACCAGATCCACGCCTTGGTGACCAAGGGGTCGGTGGTTCTTCAGCGATTCGTGAAAACTGGGATAATTTACGTTTCGCCGGTGCCATTGCCCGTACCATGTTAGAGCGTTCCGCGGCAGAGGTTTGGGGCGTTAATGTCTCAGAAGTAAAAGCCAAGAACCATGCTGTTCATCATGCGGCTAGTGGTCGCTCACTCAGTTATGGTGAGTTGGCGTCAACAGCTTCAAGACAAGAAATGCCAAGCCGTGAAGAAGTCACCCTTAAAACCAAGGCTGAATATAGCCTAATCGGTAAAGATATTGGCCCTGTAGACGGTAAAGATATTGCCATGGGTAAGGCGATCTTTTCGATTGATGTCAGCCTGCCGGGTATGAAGCACGCCATCATCGTGCGCTCGCCTGTCGTTGGTGGTACCATCAAATTATATGATGATAGTGAAGCGTTGAAAGTGCCCGGTGTTATCGCCACCCATGTGATTGAGGGTGGGACGCTACCACCACAGTTTAAATCAATTGGTGGTTTGGCAATCTTAGCCGACAATACGTGGGCTGCAAAACGTGCCGCTGATTTGGTGACCATCGAATGGAACAAAGGGCCTAACGGTGATTATGACTCGGTTGCCTATGAAGAACAGCTTAAGAGCGTTGTTCAGCAGCCTGGTCAAACCGTTATTAAGCGTGGCGATGTTGCCTCAGCCATGGCGGGGGCTGCCAAAACCATGTCAGCTGATTATTACATTCCGTTGCAGGTTCACGCCCAAATGGAACCCCCCGTGGCGACCGCCCGCATGACTGATGATGGCGGTGTTGAGGTATGGATGCCAACCCAAGGCCCCGTGGGTGCCCAGCAACAAGTTGCGGCTGCGGTTGGTTTAAATCCACAAAACCCTGAAGAACTGGCAAAGGCGCGCATTCATGTGACCCTAACAGGTGGTGGTTTTGGCCGTAAAGGTAAGCCTGACTTTGGCGTTGAAGCAGCCATGCTTGCCAAGCACTTTAATATGCCAGTCAAGGTAACATGGACCCGTGAAGACGATACCCGCCACGGTTATTATCATTCATGCTGTGCCCAGCATCTAGAGGCAGGCATAGACGAAAATGGTAAGCCTATTGCTTGGTTGCATCGTACGGCCTTCCCATCCATTTCTTCAACCTTTGCCCCTAATGTCACAGCTGGTAGTGCGTTTGAAGTTGGCCAAGGAGTAACAGATAACCCGTTTGACATTCCAAATATGCAAGGCGAGGTCGGTGAGGCTATTGCCCATGTGCGTATTGGTTGGTTCCGCGCTGTGCATAACATTAACCATGCTTTTGCCATTAGTAGTTTTGCTGATGAAATGGCCCATGAATTGGGTAAGGACCCAGCTGACTTCTTGTTGGAATTAATTGGTGAACCTCGCTTGATTAATCCAGAAGATGATGGTGCCCAAGTGATGAACTATGGTCGTTCGTTAGAAGAGTTCCCCATTGACACCGCACGCATGGCACACACCATTCGTGAGGTCAAAAAAATGTCAGGTTGGGGTAAAGAACTGCCTGAGGGGCGTGGAATGGGTATTGCCTTCCAGCGCTTGTTCCTTACCTATGTTGCTTGTGTTGTGGACGTTGAAAAAACCGATATGGGCATTAAAGTTCATGATGTTTATTATGTGGTTGATTGTGGTCAGGCGGTTAATACTGACCGAATTAAAGCCCAGTTTGAAGGCGGTGCTTTATACGGAATGTCTGCCGCTATGTATGGTGATATTACGGATACTGAGGGATCAATTGATCAATCTAACTTCCATGATTATGAAGTGGTTCGTATGGGCGACGCGCCAACGGTCCATGTTCAAATTGTGGATAGTGACCATAAACCAACGGGTGTGGGTGAACCACCAACCCCGCCATTTATCCCTGCCTTAACCAATGCTATCTTTAAAGCTACAGGCAAGCGTATCCGCCGCTTACCGATCAGGGATCAATTGGATACCTAGGCTAAAGGTTTTTATAAATTAACAAACGAAAAAGGGCGCTCATTTGGGTGCCCTTTTTTAGTTAAGCCGCCGGAAAAGTGAGGGAAACCGTGGTGCCATCTTGCTTTGATGAACAAAGGGTCATGGTGCCTTTCATGGCTGTGACTAAGGCGTGAGAAACAGGTAGGCCAAGGCCGGTGCCTTGCTGTTCCT
>CAKZLM010000023.1 GCA_937126915.1 uncultured Alphaproteobacteria bacterium | reverse complement strand
ACTTCAAACGTAACTTTATCTCCATGAATCGCTCGCCCCGCATTCCGCGCTTCTATAAAAATATCAGAATCAAAATCAGGCGACACTACGTATCCGCCTCCTCTTCTAACCGACTCAAACCTTCCTGTGTACGCTTGTTTTTCAGACATTATTTTAAACTTTCCTCTTTGAACTTCTTTTAGAATATCTTCAGAAGCCAATTGTGTTAAGGTTTCAAATAAAACTTTTCTAAGTTCTTTATCAGAAATCTCAAGCAAACTTGCTACTTGCTTATAATTCAGCAGCTTATTCGGATTAGATGAAAATAAATTAATGATGTCCTGTCTAACTTTTGAACTAAACTTAGACTTTCCTTTTTTCTTTTTTTGACTCATTCACTTTTTAATGTGGACTAAAATTATCAATTATTTACTTCTAAATCCTTAACAATTCTTTATTTTCGATTATTTTTACACGATATAACTAAAATAGAACAAAGAAAAATAAAAAGTTTATTGTCCAATGAAAAAGTGAATCCAAATGGAGTTAAATCATTTAAAATTAATGGTCTTTCTTCGGGGATATACTTAATCAAAACAAGTATCAAAGGTCAACAGTTTATTCAAAAGGTGGTGATTGATTAAGATTTCAAATAGTACACTTTAAATGGATTATTTTAACCTTTAATCAATGAATACTACCATTTAAATCAGGAAGTCTTAGATACTAATAATTCACTCGGGAATTTCATTGAAAATTTCGTAAATTGCAACGTTGTTGCTTTCTAGAGGTTATTGGACTCCAAATTGCGTGATTGTGTCAAGTAAAACGCGATATCTTATAAAGTGTTCCATAGCTTTTAACCCGCAGAAATCAAGGGATCTTGTTAAAAAAAAGTAATAGAAACCGCATTTTTTTCAAAAAGGCTTTTTGATGCTTATTAGAAAAGACCATGACTTTGAAATAATATTACCAACCCCTATTCTACACACCCTATAAAGCGTGAAAACTTTCCATGAATCACAAGCGTTTAAAGCAATCATTTAGACGAAATTGACGCGTTTCATGCGGAATCAGGCAGAATCTGTATGAATCAAACACAATTCAGCACGCACAAGACCATTAAAACCTAATTAAAACAATTGGTTAGATTATGAATCACCATGCAGGGAATCAATATTCTGCTCCCAATTTTGACCATCGAATGAGCGATATTGCGGCGTTCCAAGCTTTTCAAGCGGCAAACAGTGTGCATTGAGCGACCAGCCATCAGGATGGCTTCGTGGTTTATAAAAAGATTTGACCCCACATTTACAACAAAACATATGTTCGGCGGTTTTGCTGCCAAACTGATACGTGGTCAAGGCGTCATCACCTTGCAGTAAAGTAAAGTCCTCTTCTGCTATGATAATATGGTGAAAGCCAACCATGGAACACACCGAACAGTTACAGATGATCACTTCAGGATTTTGATCGATATTAGCGGAATATTTCACCGCACCACAATGGCAACCACCTTCAACAGTTAATTTGTTCATTGATTCCCCCCCCCTTGTTGATTGAGTAACTTCAAGATGAATACTCAAAGCCTTCGAGGTCCGACAAAATAGCAACTGCCCGTCCACATTCCTCTTTAGGCACCAAGATATAATCAGTATTATATGTAGAGACCGCAAAAAGAGAAATATTCTCCGCCGCAAGTGCGCCAGAAAGCCGTGCTAATATGCCGGTTAGAGAGAAGTTTAAAACACCATCTATATATAAAGCGTGAAAAGGTCCCTCTTCAGCAATGATATGGGGCGACAATTTCGATGACATGTGCGCGCGGATCTTTTGCCCCAACACCAATGACACCTCATCAACTGTCATGCTAAGCGAGAATAGTCCATTAGGTTGCGCAAGAGACAAAGCGGCAGCATCTCCAGAGCTAAGCACATCTGGCTTTAATTGCAGTACCCAATGATCATCAGGCAAGCTTTTAAGTTTTAACATAGTCCCCCCCGCCTCTTTTCACTTATCGAGCGAAGCGCCCTGCCATAGATTTAATATAGGCCTTTTCACCCGCAGAGATATCTCTATCTTGATTCAGGCGATCTAGGGCCTGTCGATAATAAGCAATGGCTTCCAACATACGCCCCTGCCGCCTTAGGCTCTCAGCCAAAATAAAAGAAGGTTTAGCCCTTTGTTGCTGCTTATCGACGAGGGCAATCAAAAGCGTTTCACCATCTGCACTGCGAATAAGGATAAGCTCTTCCAACCACGCCAAAAGCGCTGACCATTGTTGGTCATTAATTTGATTTTCCTTGATATGAGTTTCTACAGCATCAACACCCTGCTCATCATAAAGCGCTTGAAGGTCAATCTGCGGCTCTAAACCAGATGCATCCCTAGCTGTAGCAAGCATGGTCTGCAATCCCCGCCCTTCAACCAATTCATAGCGCTGATTGGCGTTGATCGGCCCCAAACGGCTTTCTTCACCAGAGGGCCATTGCACCACCAAACGCCGCACACGGTCATGACGGCCTAGTCCAAAATGTAAGAGAGACGCTGAAGTCCCATTGCCATCGCCATAAGAATAAACGTGGCGGGTTTGACTGGTTTCTTGACCAAAGTCGCCCGCTTCTACGATGACCTTTGCCCCAAGCCCCATGGCGTTACTGCTGGTACCAACCAATTTAAGTTGCAGCCAGTTTTGCTCATCAGCCAAAGAATGGAAAAAGGCCATTTCCTGACCATGCTGATTAGCCAACAGCAAATCATAACGTCCATCTTGATCAACATGTCCCGCTGCAAGAGACTTACCTGCATAGCCATAGTCACCCATGGCATCATCCAGAAGAGAAAACTCGCCAAAACCATTATTTTGATAGAATTGTGCGCTGGCACCATCAAAAACTAGGATCACATCAAGATCAGCATCATTATCAAAGTCAGCCCATGTGGCGGCCTGCACCCCACCTGCAATACTTATATCAGCACTTATTAAGCCACCCTGGAAGCGTTTTTGCAGTGCCCCATTTTGATTAAGATATAAAAACGGAGCAGCATTTTGATTAAGAACAAACAAATCGACATCTTGGTCATTATCAACATCAACCCATCGCGCCGATACCGACTGTCCGCGATCAAAGGCAATGGCACCTTGGGCAATTTTTACAAAATAACCATCACCATCATTGCGAAATAAACTGTTGGCATTACGCGGGTCACTGTTAGCAATGAAGAGATCATCATCACCATCATTATCATAATCAGCCCACACAGCCGACGATGAAGTTAAACGCTCATCGCTAATGGGCGTGTTATAAACCCGCTGAAAACCACCGCCCCCGGTTTGTTGGTAAAGAAAGTTTGACTGGCCTGATCCATTAACCACTACCACATCAAGGCGACCATCGCGGTTATAATCAGCCCAAGCAGCGCCTTGGCTATCACCACCATCAGAAACAATATTGCCCTCCGTTAATAGGGTAAAGCGCCCTTGGCCATCATTATAATAAAGGAAATTATCTTGGTTGGCCCGGTTGGTGATAAAAATATCTAAGTCACCATCATTATCAACATCTACCATTGAAACGGACGAGGAATAACCACCATTGTTCGGCAGCGCACTGTCTTTATGAAACGTACCATCTCCGGCGTTTAAAAAGACTGCATTGGCCCGATGATCATCAGCAGCCATAACAACATCATCCAAACCATCTTTATTGACATCGATCAGTGCAACAACAGATGCGGCATGATGGCTTACCCCCTCAATTGGGCGATCAACCGATTGATAAAATCTGTCTTGCTGCGCCATTGATATGGAAGAATAAGCAACAACAGCCATTGTACCAGCCATTGCAAATGCCGCGCTAAAAGTTGACGTATTGAGCTTTTTTGCAACCAACAGACTTTTCCCCATAAATCAAATCACTAACAATAATTTAAACAGGCAATATTTTAAACAGGATCAAAATAATTACCATAATGTTTTACGACCTGCTTGCAATTTTGACCATCCCAATTATGTGTTAAATGTGTCAATTGTTTGTAAAATATATCAAATTACGCACTTTCGCGGTAAATAATTGGTCCCCTTTCTGGGGTTTTTGGTTATAGTGTAGTCATGTTTGAAAATTTCTTCGGGTCGCAAGACGGCAATGACCCCCAAAATGCCGAGCAACAAAGCCTAAACATTCGCAAACTAAAAATTGGTTTGGCGTTGGGATCTGGTGTTGCCCGTGGGTGGGCCCATATTGGTATTATCCGCGAATTGGTGAAGGCGGGCATTGTGCCAGATGTGATTGCAGGCACCTCAATTGGGGCGGTTGTTGGCGGCGCCTATGCCGCTGATGCCTTGGACCCATTAGAAGAATGGGCGATGAGCCTATCAAAAGTGAACTTTTTCAAATTTCTAGACTTTCGATTAAGCCGTGGCGGTTTATTTGGTGGGCAAAAATTGTTTGATCAAATGAACCAGCATTTTGGCCAACATAATATCGAAGACTTAAAAATTCCCTTTGCAGCCATTGCCTGTGAATTAATGACGGGCCATGAGATTTGGCTGCAAAGCGGCAATATGAACCATGCCATTCGCGCAAGCTTTGCCCTGCCCGGCGTTTTTGAACCGGTTAATGATAATGGCCGCTGGTTGGTTGATGGCGCCTTGGTCAACCCTGTGCCTGTTTCCACCTGCCGCGCTTTGGGTGCTGATGTGGTGATTGCGGTGAATTTATCAGAAGATATTTATGGTAGTCGCCGTGGAAGCAAAAGCAAATCCCAACTAGAAGACCTTGAAAACATGGCAGGAACAGGCCGTTACGGCGTTTATGCCGACATTCTTTCAAGCCCCGCCATTGCAGAACGCAGCGCCAGTAATGGCCTCCTGCGTCGTTTTTTGAAGCATGATAAAAATGCCCCTAGTTTATTTGCTAACATGGTGGCATCGCTAAACGTTTTGCAGAACCGATTAAGCCGCAGTCGTTTGGCTGGTGACCCGCCTGACATCACGATCAACCCACATGTTGGCCATGTCGGGCTGATGGAATTTCACCGTGCTGATGAATTGATTAAATTGGGCGCAGAAGCCTTTTTAAATGAAAAAGACTATATAATCGATTCTCTTAATTTCATTGGCTATCATATTAATCAAAATGATACACCGCCCGTTATTCTTTAGATAACAGGCAACGACACAAGAACAACATCGAAACACTAATAATGTTCAGCACTGGATGGCTTATTCATCTAGCCTGTGGCGATATAGGTTTTAAGCGCCTCTGATTCTTGTTCTGTCACTTCCATCTTGGCTTTAACAACATCACCGATGCTGATCATGCCGATCAATTTGCCATCGGTCATCACAGGTAAATGACGGAACCGCTTTTCGGTCATCATCTCCATGGCATAAGAGACACCATCCGAAGGGCTGCAGACAAACACATTGGCAGTCATAATGCTAGAAACAGACTGGCCAAGCACTGTCGTCTCATCGCCGTTGCCTAATGCCCTTATGATGTCACGTTCTGACAAAACACCTGCTATGGCTTTCTTTGTGCTGGTTACAATGACCGCACCAATACGCTTTTCAGCCAACACCTTCAAAGCCTCACGAACAGTGACCCCCTCGTCAACAGTGATAACATCTGATGATTTACCTTCAAGAATATGACTAATTCTCATGTTCCCCAACTCCTCTCATTTAAAATAGGTTTTCGGCGCATAACCCCTTGAAAAAACCTATCTCTATAGATAAGTATGCCCTAAACAGGGGCTATCAAGCAAGCTTTACAAAAAAAATCATGTTATTATGATAACTCCCATGATTTTAGCCAAAGGATAAATAATGAGCGTTCATCGCATACTCACTGCTATCATCCTGTTTGTCATTCTTGCATTAAGCGCCTATTTAGCCATTGATGGTTGGCTGACATTGGAAGGTGTGGAGATTTCCTATTGGGGATCAGTGGCCTTAATCGCAGGCGTTGTCTTAAGCTTGCTAATTGGGTGTGGATTAATGGCCCTGGCCTTTTATAGCTCACGTTCGGGCCATGATGACAGTGTCAGGGACCTCAACAAAAACGACTAGTCGTAATCTTTTAATCAGTCACGGAACAGGACATTTTATGGAACAGTTTGAAGAGTTTTGGCAACTGGTTCTTTCAGTTTGGAACACTGGCTTTTTGGGCATAAATATGGGCGACATGATCATCGCTTTGGGCATCTTTTTGGTGTTTCTTGTGCTGCGCGGGCTGTTCAGTAAAATTGTTATTCATTATGTTGTACGCCTAACCAGCAAAACCCAAAACGAATATGATGACTTGTTCGCACGTGCGCTTGAAACACCTGTTCGTATGGTTCCTGTGGTGTTAGGTTTTTTCTTTGCCACTAATTTTATTGAAATGAAGGGCGAAACAGCGCTTTACACCGACACCATCACCCGCACCCTAATAGCTTTTATCCTTTTTTGGACGCTTTACCGCCTAATCACCCCTGTGTCGCACATGCTGGAAAGTGCCACCGAATTTTTCACAGAAGCGATGAAAGACTGGTTTAGAAAGTCCCTCAAAACGGCGGTTTTAGCCCTAGGCGGGGCCACCATTCTTGAGATGTGGGGCATTGAGGTTTTACCGCTAATCGCGGGCCTTGGCCTATTTGGTGTTGCCATTGCCCTTGGGGCGCAAGACTTGTTTAAAAACCTAATCGCTGGCTTGTTTGTAATTGGCGAGCGCCGTTTCCATAAAGGCGATTGGATTTTGGTTGAAGGAACTGTTGAAGGAACCGTGGAAGACATCGGTTTTCGAACCACCAAGATTCGCCGCTTTGATAAAGCTCCTGTCTATATCCCCAATGCCATTTTATCAGAAAATGCCGTAACCAACTTTTCTGAAATGACCCATCGTCGCATTAAATGGATCATTGGTGTTGAATATGACACCAATCATAATCAACTGCGCCTCATCAGAGACCAAATTGAAGCCTATATCACCGACAATCCAAACTTTGCTCCATCCAGCGATGTCTCTACATTTGTCCGTATTGATAGCTTTAATGACAGCTCAATTGATATTTTGCTTTATTGCTTTACCAACACCACGGATTGGGGTGAATGGTTAGAAGTGAAAGAGACACTGGCTTTAGAAATTAAAAAGATCGTTGAAGGTGCTGGAACTGGTTTTGCGTTCCCATCACGATCACTTTATTTAGAAAAAATGCCTGATGCGCCAGAGGTGTTTGACCCTAAGACCATTTCCGCCCATACTGATGGTGAGAAAGCATAAAAAAGGATCCGCCAAATGACATTAGACCCAAGAGAACCTATTATTCGCACCGCCCCTCGCATGTCTGACCTTAATTTAAACGGTCATATCTTCGGCGGCTGGGTTCTTAGCCAAATGGATATTGCTGGTGGTGTTGTGGCGTCACGCCGGGCAAAAAACAACGTTGCCACTGTTGCCATTGAAGGCATGCAGTTTCATAACCCCATTATGGTGGGAGACCTGATCACCTGCTATGCCGAGGTTGTCAAAACCGGGCGCACCTCCATTCATACCAAAATCGAAGTGTTTGCTGATAGACGTGGTGAAGACAAAGCAATCCAAGTAACCGAAGGCATCTTTATCTTTGTGTCCTTGGATGACACTGGCCGTCCCAAGCCCCTTGAGGATTAAGACCCTTATAAAAAAGATTTTAGGATGCCCCTCGCTGAGGGCGGCTAGTTTTTCTTGATAGGCTTTGGTAAGCGGGTGATGCGCTCTGGAATACTTTTATCCAATTCGGCATTACAGGCATTACCAACTTCGGTCAGAAAAATTTGATTTTCAATGCTAACTTTACGTTTATCAAGTTCATCCAGAAGCAGCATATAGCGCTGATAATCCAGCCCTTGTTTAAACTTGTCGACGGTGCATTGGCAGACCAGTTCGCACACATCGTCAGGCTGGCCCGATTGACCACAGCCAAGCTTACAGCGGGCTTTATCTTCGGCTAGCTTATCTGCAGGCAAGGTCTGTTGGCTGGGTGAGATCGCTTGTTCATCACTCAAAACCGGCTGAAAACCTGACAAGATCAGAACAGCCACAAAAACAATCGCCGCTAAATGGTTTGCTTTTTTCATCATTTTATTAGCCTAACATGCGTTTTACACTTGCACAATAACCAGACTTAATTACATAAATAGCATATGATATTTTATCGGGGCTGACATCATACAATTCTCATCCCCATCACGCAGGATAAATGATAATGGCAACTGCTTTATTTGGCGCTGGATGTTTCTGGGGCGTAGAAAAAACTTTTTCTGATTTGGATGGCGTTAGCGCCACTGAGGTAGGCTACGCTGGTGGTGACACCCAAAACCCCAGCTATGAAGATGTTTGCACCGACACAACAGGCCACGCAGAGGTTGTCAAAATCACTTATGACCCGGCGACTATTAGCTTTGAGGCCCTGCTTAAGGTGTTTTTTGAAAACCACAATCCAACAACTCTGAACCAACAAGGGCCAGACGTTGGCAGCCAGTATCGTTCGGTGGTTTTTTATTATGATAATACGCAAAAGGACGCTGCTGAAAAAGCCGTTAAAGACGAACAAGCGAGCGGCAAATGGCGCAACCCCGTGGTGACGCAAGTGGTGGCCTATAGCAATTATTTCCCTGCGGAAGACTATCACCAAAAATATCTGGACAAACGCGGCCTCAGCGTTTGCCACATTTAACCTAGGTTTTAACTTAGCTTAAATTAAGCTTGGCATTTCTCGCACAAACCATGTACTTCAACCACTGGGCGGACAACTTTAAAGCCCGTCGCAGAAGCGGCATCTGCAATGGTTGAAACGGCATCATGGGTGTGAAGTTCTTCGACCAAATGACATTCGTCACAAACCAGAACTTGTAGACCACATTCATCATGGTGATCTGGATGTGGGCACCCAATGAAAGCATTAAGCGAATCAATTCGGTGAATTAACCCCTGCTCTAACAAAAAGTCCAACGCCCGATAAACCGTAGGCGGTTTAGTGCCACCATCAGAAAATTGTTGGATAAGGTCATACGCCTTAACGGCCTCATGACCTTGCCAAATTAATTCTAAAACTCGTTTGCGGGTATCGGTCAGGCGAACACCTTTTTCTTCACAAAGAAGGGCTGCGTTTTCCATCGCTGTTTTGACACAATGATTATGATTGTGTTGATGATGAGCATGCTCAGTCATAAATCTCTACCTATATATTTCCACAGCGCATTTTTGAAATATTATTTCACAGCGCTTTATATCTTTGTCATTTTTGCTAACACAGCCCTAGCTTAAAGGTGTTTTTGCATTGACACAAGCGTTATAATATAACATAACCATTTCTAACTGAGGAAATCGTTTATATAGTGAGGGTTATAAACTAATGAAAAATAAAATTTACCTTTCGGCTAGCATCATTCCATTTATGCTATCAGCGTCATTCCTAAACGCGGCAGAAACAAATTCTCTTGAACCGCAACAACAAGTTGGTGATGCCCGCACGGGTGATTTGGAAGAAATTGTTGTTACAGGCACCATCCAAAAGAAATCACGCTTTGACATTTTGCAATCAACCAACGTTATTTCTGGCAAGCGCTTGGAAGAAGAATTAGCCCCAACTCTGGGTGAAACTTTGGATCATTTACCTGGCCTATCATCCAGCTCATTTGGTCCCGGTTCAAGCCGCCCTGTTGTGCGTGGTCTGTCTGGTGACCGCGTTCGTATTCTGATCGGTGGCGTGGGCAGCATTGATGCCTCAAGCACCAGCCCAGATCATGCCGTATCAAGCGACACCCTAACCGCAACCAGCGTTGAAGTATTGCGTGGCCCAGCCACATTATTGTACGGTAGCAACGCCGTGGGTGGTGTGATCAATGTTCTTGATGGTCGCATTCCTTTTGAAATGCCTGCTAATACCGCCTCTGGTGCCGCCCGCTTGCAATATGGCACCAACAGCGATGAGATGAGTGCCGCAGGGGCAATTAACTTTGCCGCCACAGATACTATTGCCATTCACCTAGACGCATCCTTGCGTGATATGGGTGACATGACGGTTCCTGGCTATCTCGAATCGAAAGCATTGCGTGAACTTGAAGAAGAGGAAGGCGAAGAAGAGCATTCAGAAGAAGAAGCTTATAAAGTCGCTGAGAACACCTCAATCTCAACTGAAAGCGGTGCTTTCGGCATTAGCAACTTCTTTGAAGGCGGCTTTATTGGTGCGTCTGTTTCTTATTACGGCACCAATTATGGCATCCCCGGCCACCATGGTGAACATCATGACGAAGAAGGCCATGAAGGTGAGGAAGAGCATGGTGAGGAAGAAGAACACGAGGGCGAGGAAGAGCATGGCGAAGAGGAGCATGGCGAAGAAGATGTTCGCATTGACCTTGAGCAAATTCGCTTTGACGTGATGGGTGAATATGGCCTCAACAGCAGTTTTCTAGAAAAAGCAAAGTTCCGCTTTGGCATTGCAGATTATGAACATGTTGAATTAGAAGGTGAAGAAGTTGGCACCACTTTCCTAAATGATGGCTGGGAAGGCCGTGTCGAATTTGTTCAACGCATGAACAATGGCTTTAGCGGTGCCTTTGGCCTGCAAGCCAAACGCCGCGTTTTTGAAGCCATTGGCGCAGAAGCCTTTGTTCCCAAAAACGAAACAGAACAATTTGGCCTTTTCGGCATCGAAAACTGGACCATGGGCAACACCACATTAGAGGGCGGTATTCGCCTAGAAAACACCAAAGTAAAATCATTCGATGATCTAACATCAAATGATTATACTGGCGTTAGCATCTCTGGTGGTGCGAGTTATAAGTTAAGCGAAGACAGCCTTATTGGCACAACCATTCACCGTTCTGAACGCGCACCTAATGCCGAAGAATTATTCTCTAATGGCCCTCACCTTGCGACACAAGTTTATGAACTTGGCAATGACGCCCTTGGCAAAGAAACCGCCATTGGTGGTGAGGTATCGTATCGCTTCAAAAGTGATGCGCTTTCAAGCAGTGTGACGCTTTTCTATAACAAGTTTAATGATTTCATTTATCAGAACTTTACCGGCGCCGAAGAAGACGAACTTCCCGTTGCCCAGTTTAGCGCAACCGACGCCCGCTTCTGGGGTGTTGAGGCAGAGTTTTTGGCTGAACTTTATTCAAGTGAGGACTTAAACATCAGCATTGATACCATCTTTGACTTTGTAAAAGCCAAAGACACCGTAAATGACGCGCCGTTGCCACGCACGCCGCCAATGTCGGTAACATTTGGCACCGAAGCTGATTATAAAAACTTTAATGCGCGTGCTGAATTAACGTGGAATGATAAGCAAGATGAAATTACCGCTTATGAATTACCAACCGATAGCTATGTCAGCTTTGACCTAAACTTTAGCTATCGCCCGATGGGTGATGAAGGTAACTGGTTATTTATGATCCAAGGTAAAAACCTAACCAATGAAGACATTCGTCATCACACGTCTTTCTTGAAAGATATGCTTCCATCAGCGGGCCGTGATGTTCGCTTTGCCGTGAAATACACTTTCTAAACAATAGAAAGATAACCCATTGAAAGAGCTGCACTTGACTGTGCGGCTCTTTTTTTGTCTCTCTAAAACTGTTCACGTTCAATTTCCTCAGGGGTAAAGCCAAACTCTATGAGACCCGCTTCAAGATAATCTGACAGCATCGGAGTGCCTAAAAGATATTCTGAGGTTTTGTGGGTGGCTTCTTGTTCGGCAACTTGGCGCGCTTCATCTAATTGTTCAACACCATAAGTCCCGCGGCCAATCCACATTAAACAGACCAAATCGAGGGCTTCATCTTCATTAAGATCGTCAATATATTCCACCAATTCAGGGTTAAGGCCACGTTCGACATTATCTTCAAAGTCATCCAAATTATGTTGACTATCCAAATCAAACGACTTTTCAGTATAGTCTTCATCACCCCCTAATGATTGCCCCTCTTGGCGTATCATAAAGGCAATATAAGCCACTTTATCAATCGTAATATTCAGCATCATCCGTCTCCTTAGGATGGGGTGGCAACGAGCCAGCTCAAAATAAATTGCCATTCTGAATAGCTTGGCTAAACTAATTTACAAACAATACGTTAATTGGGGAGATTACAACATGCGTCTAATAGCCGCGCTTTTATCATTCATGATACTATTGGGCAGCTCGCCAATTTTAGCACAAAACATTCTGATCAAAAACGCCCAAATCATCGACGGCAGTGGCAAAGCTGGCTTTTACGGCGATGTTCGAATTGTTGGAGACATCATTAAGGACATTGGCACCCTTACCGCCACCCCAAAAGACACAGTCATAGACGCACAAGGTCTTACATTAAGCCCCGGCTTTGTTGATAGTCACTCACACCATGACTTTGACCTTGATAACAATCGCGCCATGCTGGCGGCTTTAAGTCAGGGCATTACAACGGTTATCATTGGCCAAGATGGTGGCATGAATTGGCCCCTGGATGGCTTTTTTAAGGATATAGAAAACAATCCCATTGGTGTTAATTTAGCCAGCTTCGTGGGGCACAACAGCCTAAGACAAATGGTGATGGGCGAGCGTAGCACTGGACCTGCCACAGCCAACGATATAGATGAAATGAAAAATCTTTTGTCACTAGGTATGCAGGCAGGGGCCTTAGGTCTTTCAACGGGATTAGAATATGAACCCGGTATTTACTCTAAAACCGATGAGGTTATAGAGCTTTCCAAGGTAGCAAAGTCCTATGGTGGGCTTTATACAAGCCATATACGCAGCGAAGATCGCCATGTTTATCAGGCCCTAAAAGAACTAGTCACCATTGGCCAACAAGCTGATATTCCTGTGCATGTGTCACACATTAAATTAGCCATGCCCTCACTTTGGGGGCAGGCACAAAAAGCCCTTGAAATTCTAGAAAACGGCATTGCTGACGGTGTTGATATATCGGCTGAGGTTTATCCCTACACCCATTGGCAATCAACCATGCAGGTTATATTGCCAGAACGTAACTTAGATGACCATGCAGCGGTTAGTGAGGCGTTGAGAAACCTTCTACCGCCCGAAGACATGCTGTTTTCCACCTACAGCCTTGATAAAAGCGTGGAGGGAAAAACATTGGCAGAGCTAGCGATTGAGCGCGATATGGACCCTGTTGATCTTTATATCAAACTCGCCAAAGACATTGAGGCTGCGCAAGAAAGCGGAGATGACAGCGCGCGCGAATCTATCATTGGACGTGGCATGGCGGAAGAAGACATTGCCGCTTTTATGCAATGGCCTCACACAAGTTTTTGCTCTGACGGATCGCATGCTGGGCATCCCCGTGGCCACGGTGCCTTTGCCCGTATTATGGGGCATTATGTTAGGGACATGAAGGTGCTAGATTTACCAACTGCGATTCATAAGGCCAGCCATAAAACGGCCCAACGCTTTGGCCTTAAAAACCGTGGCCTCATTGCGCCAAACCATAAGGCTGACCTTATTCTTTTTGATCCCGAAACAATTATTGATAACGCTACCTTTAAAAACCCAACCGAACAATCTAGTGGTATCAGTGTGGTTTGGGTTAATGGTAAAATCGCGTTTGAAAACGGCAAGGCAACTACTATCAAGAACGGCACATTGTTAAAACGATGAAGACTATTGAAAAAACTTTTATCGGCATTAAACCACCATTCATCGAATTTTTCTGGCAATAAAGATTTAAAAATCACACCCTGAGCGTAATAAATTATCATAAACTTAAAACGACAGAGTGAGGTTCATCTATCATGTTTCAGAATTTTCTGACAACGGCTTATCGTAACATTTTACAAGACAAGCTTTTTTCAATGATCAACATCATTGGGTTGGCCCTTGGCTTTGCTGCCTGCTTGTTAATCTTTTTGTTTGTTTGGTCTGAAACCAATTATGATAGCTGGGTGCCAGAAAATGATCGCATTTTCCGCCTAGAATCCACTTATGTGGTGAATGGTCGCGGCCCCCTGCCCACAGTTGTCGTTCCTGCCAGAACCAAGGAAGCCATTGTTGCTGACTACCCTCACCTCATTGAAAAAGCCACTCACATTCTAGGTCAAGGCCCCAGTGTGCGACGCGGTGATCAGCAATTTAATGAAAATGTTAATTTTGTTGATGAAAACTTTTTGGAAATATTTCCTCTCACTTTTCTACAAGGCTCTGCCGAAAATGCTCTACCAGACAGTCGCTCGCTTGCCATCAGCCAATCGATGAAAGAGAAATATTTTGGTGATGGTGCCGCTGTTGGCGAGGTTTTAACCCTAATCAATAATGGTAATGCCAACGACTACCGTATCACAGGCGTTTACGCCGATGTGTCTGATCAAACCCATTTCACCGCCGATATGTTAAGCCTTATTGATCCTGAAGAATTTGAACAAAATGCACCCGGTGTTTTCACCAGCTGGTTTTTCCCAAGTGCTTTTACTTATCTCAAACTCAAGGAAGGTGTCTCCCCTGACGACCTACGCCGTGAGTTTTCTGCATTTGCTGACAAACATAATGTCGTGCCGCAAGTGGCCAGTTATGCCAACACAAAACCACACGAATATTTCCAACCTCACTTGATTAATATTCGCGACATTCACCTTGATCAACGCGTTCCAAACGACTTTAAACCGCATGGCAGTATTTTCATCGTGTATGCCTTCTCTGGTATTGCTATTTTGTTACTGCTTATTGCTTCGGTTAATTTTATCAATTTGGCAACCGCACGCTCTCTACGTCGAGCAAAAGAAGTTGCCCTTAGAAAAACAATGGGGGCCAGTCGCACACAGTTAATCGCTCAATTTATGTCAGAAGCCTTTTTAACCGTAACTTTTTCCACCGTTTTGGCTCTCATATTGGCTCATTTAGTGTTGCCACCGTTCAATCAAATGCTCAATCTTTCATTATCGCTGGCCAGTATTATCACGGTTGAGGGCTTGATTTATGGCGTCATGTTTATCATTGCCGCAGCGATGATATCAGGGGCCTACCCTGCCTTCTATATTTCACAAGCACGCCCTGGTGATGTTTTACATTCTAACAAGTCAGGCAGCGAAGGTGCAGGCCTATTGCGTACCGCCCTTGTTACCTTCCAGTTTGCTATTTCAATTGCATTGGTGTCTTCTACCATCATCCTTTATTTTCAAACGTCTTATGTCAGCAGTTTAAACATTGGTTATGAATCAGAAAACCGTGCCGTTCTTCGCCTCCCCTTTTCACAAACCACTGATATTCAAGGCACCAGCATTCAAAATGAATTATCCCGCGTTCCGGGCATTAAATCCGTCGGTTTCTCTGGTCCCATTCCAACCGATACAACTGGTGCAACCTTTGCGGTTTTCTCGCCAAAGGTCGATAGCACAGATAGTGTCTCTATGGCCTTTGTATCCACGGGCTATGGCTATTTTGAAACCTATGGCATTGAACCGATTGCAGGTCGTACCTTCTCAAAAGACTTTGGCACTGATCGCATCGGTTTTGACCCCACTGATCCACAACCAGAATATGAAGGCACGATTATTTTAAACCAGTCTGCCCTTGCTAAAACTGGATATACCAGCCCTGAAGAGGCCATCGGCCAGCCACTGCGCGTCACACAACCCAATAATATGAGTGTTAATGCCACCATCGTTGGTGTTGTTCCTGATGTGCATTATGGCGATGCAAGAACAGCCACCACACCAATGATCCATTATTATTTGCCAAACTTTGTATTTTCGGTAAGCTTTGAATATGACCCTGCCATGCTCGACAGCATCCGCGCGGAGGTTGAGCGTATTTGGCAGCAACAATATCCCGAGAATCCGATCAACCTGCAATTTGTTGAGGAATTGTTAGATGCTCAATATGATGATGAATACCGCCAAGGCCAACTGCTAGCAGCCTTTTCAATATTAACCGTTCTTGTGGCCGCGCTGGGCCTGTTTGGGCTGGCCTCTTTCACTGCAGCGCGCCGTACCAAAGAAGTCGGTATCCGCAAGGTTTTAGGCGCCACAGTGACAGATATTGTTGGTCTCTTTGTTTGGAACCTATCAAAGCCAATATTCATCGCAAATCTGTTTGCTTGGCCCGTTGCTTACTATTATATGCAGAATTGGCTGTCTGGCTTTATTTATCGCATCGACATCACGCTGATCCCCTTTATTAGCGCTGGTATCATTGTATCGCTATTTGGCGCCATAACGGTTGCAGCAAGGACATATAAGGTTGCCAAAACCCACCCAAGCAAGGCCCTGAGGTATCAATAACGACCAACAGGCACCGACTTAATTGTCCGTGCCTGTTTTCTTATTTTGATTGTTTTTAAGGGTTTTAGGCTACTTTTTATCCAACAAGTCTAGCACTGCTGCGGTCATGGCGTGGGCACCTGTTCGCAGGGTGACCTCGGGGTCAGGGGCATAATAGGGCGAGTGGTTACCCGGTAGCTTTTCCCCGCGCGCGGCATAGCCATCAATGGTTGCTTGATCATAACCGCCAATGCCAAAGATTAAACTTGGAATTTTATGCTCGGTTCTGGCAAAGCGCGAAAAATCCTCTGCCGCCATGATGGGGGGTTTTAAATAGGTAGCATCATCACCCAAGGCCTTAGAGACAGCTTCCATCACCCGCTCTGTTAAATCAGGATCATTGTAGGTGGACGGCGAATATTCATCCATCCGCACCGTGACCCGCGGCAACATATCCTCTGGCAAGCCAGCAACACGGCCCATATTTTCTGACATGCGTTTAATGGACGCTAAAATGTGATCGCGCACGCTGTCTTTAAAGGTACGCACCGTCAGTTTCAATTCAGCCCCATCAGAAATGATATTATGCTTAAAGCCAGAATTAAAGGCTCCCACGGTTACCACAGCTGCATCTTGCGGAGAAACCTCGCGACTTACAATGGTTTGTAGGGCCATCACAATTTGTGAGGCAATCACAATGGGGTCCTTGGTTGTCTGAGGGGCAGAGCCATGACCACCAATGCCGGGCACAAAAATATCAACCGTATCAACATTGGTTAAGGCGTAACCGGGGGTAAAATCAACAGTTCCCGCAACACCGTAATTCACGTGTAAGGCAAGGTTATAATCAGGCACCGGAAACTTTTCAAACAGGCCATCTTCCAACATGGCACGGGCACCGCCAACGCGTTCTTCGGCAGGTTGGGCAACAAAAAGAACTGTACCAGACCATTGGTCCTTCATATCCACCAAACGACGCGCAGTGGCTATTAAAGATGTCGCATGCACATCATGACCGCAGGCATGCATAACGGGCACATCCTCACCCTTTTCCCCCTTACCAATCATGGTGCTAGCATAATCAACACCGGTTTTTTCCTCTAATGGCAAAGCATCAATATCCGCACGAATTAGAACTGTTGGCCCATCACCATTTTGCAATAACCCAACAGTGCCGAAGCCGCCAATATTTCGCGTAACTTCTAAGCCAATTTTCTCCATCTCATCCGCTAATCGTTTGGAGGTTTTAACCTCTTGAAACGATAATTCAGCATTTGCATGCAGCCATTTATAAAGATTTTCAATATAGACATAATCTTGATCAATCGCTGCTTTTAAGTCTTCATTGGCTAGGGCTGGTGATGTAGTCATCATCATTGCCGCCAACGACATTCCACCTAGAAGTTTTTTTATTATCATAGTTTTATCTCGCATTTATCAACTCACCCCTCCCAAAAAGAAGAAATAAGATTTTTAGGCATTATTTTTTAGACAATAAGTCTAAAACCGCGGCGGTCATGGCTTGGGTACCAATGCGCAGGGTTTTTTCAGGGTCTGGGGCAAAATATGGTGAATGGTTCGCAGGCACCTTTTCCCCTTTGCTGGAATAACTTTCGATGGTTTCTTTATTGTATCCCCCCATCCAGAAGATAAAGCTTGGGATTTTATGCTCGGTGCGTGAGAAATGTGAAAAATCCTCAGCCCCCATAACAGCCGGGCGGCGCGCAACCAAGTCCTCACCGATGGCGGCGGTTAAGGTTTTTTCCATGCGCAGGGTTAAGTCAGGATCATTATAGGTCGCTGGCGCATGCTCTTCTTCTCTAAAATGCACTTTTGGCAGCATATCTTCAGGTAACCCAGCTACACGGCCCATGTTTTCAGAAATGCGCTTAATGCCTTCTAGTAATTTAGCACGGGTTTCATCACTGTATGACCGTACCGTTAGCTTTAATTCAGCACGATCAGAAATAATATTATGCTTTAAACCAGCATGGAACGAACCAACCGTGATAACGCCCGGTTCTTGCGGGGAAATTTCCCGGCTAACAATGGTTTGCAAGGCGACAATAATTTGCGAGGCAATAACAACAGGGTCTTTGGTCAAGTGTGGAGTTGAACCGTGCCCACCAATGCCATAAACCGTGATATCAACAGTGTCCACATTGGCTAGGGCATAACCTGGGGTGATACCCACTTTTCCCGCCTCATCAGCACCAACGTGTAAGGCAAGGTTATAATCTGGCAGCGGGAAGCGCTCAAACAAGCCATCTTCAATCATGGCAATGGCACCACCGACACGTTCCTCAGCAGGTTGACCAACGAAAACCACAGTACCCGACCATTGATCTTTCATGTCGACCAAACGACGGGCCGTTCCGATCATACTAGTCATATGTACATCATGACCGCAAGCATGCATCACAGGCAGATCTTCGCCCTGCTCGCCCTTACCAATGGCTTTACTTGCATAGGGTTTGCCTGATTTTTCAGGCACTGGCAGGCCATCCATATCAGCGCGCACTAAAACCGTTGGTCCAGTGCCATTTTCTAATACGCCTACAACACCATAACCCCCAACGCCCGTGGTTACATCAATGCCAAGCTTTTCTAACTCAGCGGCAACACGGGCAGAAGTGTCATCTTCTTGAAACGATAATTCAGGGTTAGCGTGGAACCATTTATAGAGGTTTTCTAGGTAACCATAGTCACCATCAACCGCCTCCTTTAGGTCGGTCGCCCCTGACGGTACCGCGGTCAAAAGCATAGAGGAAACAGCAACAGTAGATAGCATTTTTTTCAAAAAGTGATTGTTCATTTTTAACCCTCCCAAGAAATTTCCCAAAATCATGGGTAATCTTTTTGCAAAGGTCAATGAAAAACCCGCAGAACGCCCTCTTTCTCCCCTTATTAATCTGTGCCTTAATGGTAAAATAAAACTGGAATAGTAATATCATTGATTAAGCTGCGGGTAACGCCGCCTAAGATATATTCCTTCAATCGGTTATGACTATAAGCCCCCATGACCAACATATTGGCACTGGCTTGCTCACACTCATGGATAATTTGGCGGGCCACATCATCTTCTGAAAGGTGCACGCGCTGACAGTGCGCATCAACATCATGGTCTTTCAGATAATTTTCAATCTCTTCCAAATCAGGGCGGTGTCCTCCAACCTCTTCAACACTAACCACTTTCACGCTTTGCGCCCTTGCTAATAGGGGCAACGCCGCGGTTACGGCACGGGCACATTCCATGGTGCCGTTCCAGGCTATCATGATATTATTCAACGATTGGGCATGGTAGCCCGTAGGCACCATCAAAGCTGCCTTGCCTGATTGATATAATGCTTCAACAAGGAAACTATTGACATCATCAGGGGCATGATCGGTGGGTTGTGGCACAATGGATAAATCGGCAACACGGGCTGATGCGCCCAACACCTCAGAATAAAACCCTAATTTTTCCACCCACCGCCATTGACTATCGTCTAGGCCTCTTGAGGAAAAATAATGACTAAACCATGCCTTGGTTTCTTCGGCGAATTTATTGTTTTCTTGCTCGGCTTTTTCAGACAAGTCATGAATTATATCGGCACCTACCCCCTCGCCAAAATAAGGAATAGCGGTCATCGGGTCTGGTTTGGCATGAATCGTGGTGATGGCTGCATGAAATTGTTTTTGCAACATCAAAGCCACGTCAAAACAATTAAGCAACTTTTCTGGCCCAGTCGCAGGTACTAAAATTGATTTTAAAGCCATACAAACCTCCTTTTCTTCCCAACACTTAAGCGTAAACATATCATATTATAACACGCTAGGCGATTAGCATAATGTCGCAGCTAAAAAGACACTTGAAATCACCTTGAAAGACCATATGCTGGTTCAGCAATCATTCATATTGCGGGGGTTAAAACATCATCTATGAACAAAAGCTTTTTGCATAATAGCCTATTGGGCATTTTATTCGCGCTGTCTGGTTTAATGATACAGCCAACGCATGCTGCTGTCATGGCCGCCAACCTTGGCCTTGCCCTCCACAGTATGAAGGCACAAGACCAAGATGCTGCCCTAAAGGCCCGCAAAAACGCAAAATTAGTCCCTTATGGCAAAATCACCGAATTAATTAAAAGAGAATTTGGCGGTCGCATCGCCCATCAACGCCTAATTCAAAACAAAAAAGGCCAATGGATTTATCAACTGCGGGTTCTTAACCAACAAAACAAAGTGATGAACATTCAGGTCGATGCTGAAACCGGAAAAATCATTAAAACGCAAAAGGGAAAAAAATAATATGCGCATTTTAATTGTTGAAGATGATGAGGATTTAGCACGCCAATTACAAGGTGCGCTTGATGATGCTGGCTATACCTATGATTATGCTGCTGATGGTGAAGAAGGCCACTTTTTAGGCGACACAGAACCTTATGACGCCATCATTCTAGACATTGGCTTGCCCATTATGGATGGCCTTAGCGTGCTGGAAAAATGGCGCCAAGACGGACACAAAACACCCGTTCTTTTGCTAACCGCCCGTGACAGTTGGACCGATAAGGTTGCAGGACTTGATGCCGGTGCCGATGATTATTTGGCTAAACCTTTTAAAATGGAAGAATTATTGGCCCGCCTTAGGGCCCTTATTCGCCGCTCGTCGGGCAATGCCTCATCTGAACTCACCTGTGGTAATGTTCGCCTAGACACCCGCAATGCAAAAGTAACCTTTGATGGACAGGCGGTTAAACTCACCGCTCAAGAATTTAAGCTGTTGGCTTATATGATGCACCACAAGGGCCAAGTTATTTCACGCACTGAATTAACAGAACATATTTATGATCAAGATTTTGACCGCGATTCAAACACCATTGAGGTATTTGTTAACCGTATTAGAAAGAAAATTGATGCCCCTCTTATTCAAACAGTACGGGGACTAGGCTATAGATTGGATGACCCCGAAGAATAAGGCCTATTGGGATCAGCTGCTAACAAATAGGTGGCGATGAATGGCAAAATCGGAAAAAAATATTCCGGTGTTTTTTAACAATCAAGCACTCGCAGGGCGTTTATTTATGCTGGCGGGTTTGTGGGTTCTTTTGGCCTTAACCGCGGGTGGCTTTGTTTTATCCAACATTTTTCGCGACTTTGTTGAAGAAAACTTTGATCAACGCATGGATCAAACCTTGGTCACCCTAATTGGAGCCAGCGTTCCCAATCAAGACAATATCATTCAACTAAACCGACCCTTAGCAGATCAACTGTTTGAAGAGCCTTATTCTGGTTGGTATTGGCAAATTTCTGGCCCCAACATTGAACCGGTTCGCTCACGATCCCTTTGGGATTATGAGTTTAGTAATAGCCAACTAGAAGATGGTGACGATGGTTCATCCTTTGATATCATCGGCCCTGACGACCAAGAGCTGCGGGTTCTCACTCAATCGGTCACTTTCCCTGAAAGCGAGATGGAATATCGCTTCATCGTCGCAGGTAATATTGAAGAAATTAACCAACAAGTGGGTCGCTTTGATCGTATTTTATTCTGGTCCTTTGGCGGCCTTGGTATTGGCCTTTTAACCGCAATGATTTTGCAGGTTGGTTTTGGATTGCGTCCTTTAAGGCTTATCCAAAAAGAATTAACCGCCATTCGATCAGGCCGCTACCGCCGCCTTGGCCGAAAATATCCGGCTGAGGTTTTACCCTTGGTCGATGAGGTGAACGATGTCTTGGACTATAATGAAACCCTTGTTGAACGGGCCCGAACACAGGTGGGTAATTTGGCTCATGCCCTAAAAACCCCGCTAGCTGTTCTCGTCAATGAAAGCGACAGCTCGAAAGACAGTCGCCTAAAGTCCATCGTGGAAAAACAAAGCCATTCTATCCAAACCCATGTTGATCATTATTTGGCCCGCGCCCGTGTTATGGGGCGCTCCCGTGTTTTAGGCGTCACCACCCCACTCGACCCCGCTGTTGATGCCATTTTACGGGTGATCCCTAAAATGCACAAAAACAAATCTCTCAACATTATTAACGAATTACCTAAGGGTTTCGATGTTTTTGCCGAACGACAAGACGTTGATGAATTGCTGGGCAACATATTGGATAATGCGGCAAAATGGACCAAAGACAGCATTAAAATATCCGGCCATTATGAATTGGGCGAGGCTAAAAACTTTCTTGAATTGGTGATCGAAGATAATGGCCCAGGGGTTGACCTAAATAAAATCCCACAAATATTAGAACGCGGCAAACGTCTTGATGAAACCGTTCCGGGGTCAGGACTTGGCATGTCTATTGTTCAAGATATTATTGACCTGATGGGGGGCAGCATCCAACTATCAAAGTCTGACATGGGCGGTCTAAAGGTTGCCATGAGAATCCCCGCCCAAGCCCATACATAAACCAATCCCAAAGGCTTTTCCTGAACCCCAGCTTAACAACATCATTCAGTGATGGTTAAGACATCAAACACTATAGTCAACTTATCGATAAACTAGTCGGGGTTGATAACATGATCAATAGTCTGAAAAAAATAACATTGGCTTCAACAATGGCGCTAAGCTTAACCGCTTGCGAAGGTAATAATGAAGCCTTTGGCTCTTTACTTGGTGCGGGTCTTGGCGCTTGGATGGGTTCTGAAATTGGCAGTGGCAGCGCTGAAAGTGCGGTTTTAGGCATTTGGGGTGCTGGCATTGGTGCCGCCATTGGCGGTGGCATTGGTCGCAAACTTGACGAGCGCGATCGGCTACTGATGGAACAAACCTATCAAGAAAGTTTTGAATACCGCCGCTCTGGCGAGGCTAGCACATGGTACAACCCTGACAGCGGCAATTATGGCAGCATCACTCCACAACCCGCCGTCAAAGAAGACAATCGCTATTGCCGTGAATATACCCAAACCAT
>CAKZLM010000022.1 GCA_937126915.1 uncultured Alphaproteobacteria bacterium | reverse complement strand
TTTTATCTGGTCATTTAAAAAGCTTTTTGCTAGATAGAGAAAAATTTTTTATCAGATTATCTTGTGATGGGAGAAACGAACAATGTCAGCACCTAAGCCTATTGCTGCAGGAAACTGGAAAATGAATGGTTTAAAGGCCAGCGCAGTTGAGGCCAGATCCTTGGTCGAAAAAGTTAGTCAACAAGGTAGTGGCGATGCCGAAGTTTTAATTTGTCCTCCTTTCACCTTATTAGGTTTGTTTGCCGATATCTTTGGTGGAACTGGCGTAACTTTGGGTGCGCAAGATTGCCATGCCAATGCATCAGGTGCCCACACGGGAGATATTAGCGCAGAAATGATCAAAGACACAGGCGCTGATTATGTTATCGTTGGACACTCAGAGCGTCGCGCTGACCATGGTGAAAGTGACGCAGTAGTAAAAGCAAAGGCTGAAGCCGCTTATCGTGCTGGTTTAAAAGCCATTATTTGTGTTGGCGAAACCGAGGGTGAGCGAGATTCAGATAAAACAATTGATGTGGTGTGCGGTCAGTTGGATGGTTCAATTCCTGATGATGCAACGGCTGAAACAACCGTGATTGCTTATGAGCCGGTTTGGGCTATTGGTACGGGCAAAACTCCTACTGCAGATGATGTGAAAGAGGTACACGCCGCGATCCGCGATAACTTAGTAAAGCGTTTTGGGGCAGCAGGTGAGGGCATGCGCCTTCTATATGGTGGGTCAGTTAAACCATCAAATGCAGAAGAATTAATGTCTGTGGCCAATGTTAATGGTGCTTTGGTTGGCGGTGCTAGCCTGAAAGCAGATGATTTTGACGGTATTATCAACGCCTATCGTTAAGGCTGAATAAAAAAACTATTTTGGGGACTAGCCAAATTCATCACAATGCTATAAAAGCGGCGTGAATGAGGGCTGGTCCTTCACGTTTTTAAGATTATTCCAAATCATAACTACGGGCTTTAGGGCTTATTGTCTGGTTTGGTGGGTTAAGTGGCAAAAAGGAAACCAAATGCTACAGGTATTATTGGTTATTCATCTGATCATTGCGATTGCCTTGGTGGCAGTTATTTTGATGCAACGTTCTGAAGGTGGTGGACTGGGTATTGGCGGTCCGGGTGGTGTTATGTCTGCTCGTGGTTCGGCCAACCTATTAACCCGCGCTACGTCAATTTTGGCGGTGGCTTTTATCGGTTTGTCCCTTGCGATGGCAATTGTGACCAGCAACCGCGACACAGGCTCTTCTGTAATGGATATAGAAGAAACTGATACGCCAAAGCCTGATACCCCTGAGGTTCCTTAAGCAGGAATACCATAAAATTTCTTCAGGCCCTTCCTCAACGAGGGCCTGTTTTTTTGGGTGGGCTGGATAAGATATAGATCAAGATATCTTTTCTGGCCTTGATGTTTTTTGATCAAAGCATAATTTTTTTATTTATGCTTTTGAAAATTGATTTATAGTGGCCTTCCATGACGCGATATATCTTTATTACTGGTGGTGTTGTTTCAAGCTTGGGCAAGGGGTTGCTTTCGGCTTCTCTTGGTGCGCTTCTTCAGGCGCGTGGTTATTCTGTTCGCTTAAGAAAGCTTGATCCTTATTTAAACGTTGACCCTGGAACCATGTCTCCTTACCAGCATGGCGAGGTATATGTGACCGACGATGGTGCCGAAACCGATCTCGATCTTGGTCACTATGAGCGTTTTACTGGGGTTCCATCGCGCCAGAGTGATAATGTCACCTCTGGCCGCATTTATTCCACTATTTTGGAAAAAGAGCGCCGCGGTGAATATTTAGGCGGTACTGTTCAGGTTATTCCCCATGTAACCAATGAAATTAAAGACTTTGTGCTTGATCAAGATGATGATGTTGATTTCATGTTGTGTGAAATTGGCGGTACCGCTGGTGATATTGAGAGCTTGCCTTTCTTAGAAGCTATTCGACAATTGCATAATGACCTTGAGCCAAATCAAACTTTATTTATGCACCTAACTTTGGTGCCTTTTTTGGCCGCGGCTGGCGAGTTGAAAACCAAACCAACTCAACATAGTGTGAAAGAATTACGCGGCATTGGCATTCAACCAGATATTTTGGTGTGTCGTGCAGAACAACCGATCCCTGTTGGCGAGCGTGAGAAAATTGCGCGTTTCTGTAATGTCCGCAAATCAGCGGTTATTCAGGCTCTTGATGTGTCAACTATTTATGAAGTGCCGATTGCCTATCATAATGAAGGCATGGACACCGAAGTGTTACGCGCGTTTGGTTTGCCATATGACGAAAAACCGGACCTAAGCCGTTGGGAAAACATTGTTGGTCGTATTCAAAACCCAGAAGGTGAAGTTAAAATCGCCGTTGTAGGTAAATATACCGAATTGTTGGATGCCTATAAGTCATTGAAAGAATCGTTGGTTCATGGTGGCATTGCTAATAATGTTAAAGTGAACATAGAGTGGATTGAATCAGAGGTGTTTGAACAAGAAGATGCGATGTCGCGTTTAGAGCCTGTTCACGCAATATTGGTTCCAGGTGGCTTTGGTGAACGCGGCGCGGAAGGTAAAATCGCAGCGGTGAAGTTTGCCCGTGAACATGAAATTCCTTATTTTGGTATTTGTTTTGGCATGCAAATGGCTGTTATAGAAGCAGCCCGCAATATGGCAGGCATTTCTGATGCCTCTTCCAGTGAGTTTTCTAATGATGGCACCAACATTGTTGGTTTGATGACCGAATGGAAAAGCGAAGATGGCAGCATGCAAACGCGTGCTGAGGATGATGATCTTGGTGGTACCATGCGCTTGGGTGAATATCCTGCAACGCTGAAAGCGGGCTCAAAAGTCGCTGAAATTTATGGGGCGACGGATATTTTAGAGCGCCACCGCCATCGTTTTGAGGTGAATGTGGCCTACAAAGAAAAATTAGAAGCGGCTGGCTTAATATTCTCTGGCTTGTCGCCTGATGGTCGTTTACCTGAGATTGTTGAGTTGCCTAACCATCCTTGGTTCATTGCGGTGCAATTCCATCCGGAGTTGAAGTCAAAGCCGTTTGAGCCTCATCCTTTGTTTGCCAGCTTTATTGAGGCTGCTGTTAAGCAAAGCCGAATGGTTTAGTTCTGAAAAATTTGTGATGAATCAAAGAGCAGGGCTAGAGGCCTTGCTCTTTTTTTATGGCAGTTTTTGGAAATGGGTAAAGAGGCACCGTTAAACAGCGCCCTAAATTAGTGAGATACTGCATCTGTCATAAATGGCGGTTAAGAATTATTAAGAATAAGCTAGGATAAGCTGGATTGATCTTACTGTCGGTGCCTTAGGTCTATCTTGGTGGCGTGTCAGTTTCTTTTTCAGGGGGTTCTTCGCTGGCGTTCTCATTATCCCCTTCAGCGATCGCATCTATTTGGTCTGGTGTTGGTTCACCCTTGATGGGATCATCGCTCTCATTTTGTGATGGTGTATCTGTTTGCTCTTCCTGTGAGTTATTAGTACCACCACCAAGGTTAGCGTCGATAAAGCTGGATGCAACGATACTGTCTTCGGGCATTTGTTTGGCGGCAAAAAGGGCAATTTCAGCACGGCGAATGATTTGATCAAAGTCAACATCCCCTTCACGCATGGAGGCAACGCCCACATTACAGCCTAGTTTAATGGCGCTTAATTCTGCTGGTAATTCAATGGCATGCAGCGAGTTTTGAATCCTGCGGGCATAAATTTCTGCCGCGTCTTCGCCTTTTTTGGGTAAAATGACAATAAACTCAGAACCACGATAGCGTGCTAAATAATCGCGGTTCACCATGGTATCAAGCATGTCTTTTGCCGCAACTTTGATCAATTTATCGCCAATAACTCGGCCAAAGCGATCATTAGCAACTGCAAGTCCGCTAAGGGACACAAGGCAAACGGAAAAACTTTCACCCAGCTTGGTGCATTTTTTCATAAAGGCCTTACCGCTTTTATCAATATAACGTCGATTACGAAGGGATGTTAGGTCATCAGACAAAGCAAGGTCGCGCATTTTGTCTTTTTCGCCTTCTGTTTCAGCCAGTTCCAGTTCTAGCTTTCTTGCGCGGTAAGCTAGAGCAAGGGCTAGCAATAGAACTTCAAGTCCAATGCCGCTGTAGAGCGTTAAATCAGCCCACACGCTGACCGATAATATGTTCATAGAGACAAGAACGCGGATGGTTAATCCCAGTAAAAGTAGGAAATAGGCCGATAAGATATAAATGGCGGCCTTGCTGCCTTGTACAATGGCGTAAATTGCTTCTGCGATCATCATGGTGGTGGTGAGGAGAGCAAGTAAATTAAAGGCACTTGAGAGGGTTGGTTGAACCGTATCAGGAACAACTTGCATCAGCAAAGCAATGATTAACAAACCAACTGCACCGCCTGATAAGGCGTGATATAACCACTTTTTACGCGTTGGGTCATTCATAAAATATTTAAAGAACATGATCAGGAAGAAGGCGCCAAAACCCATCGACAGGGTTGAAATGCGCCACCATTTGGTGCCATAGGCTGCAGTGAAAATGCCGTCATAAAGGCCGCTGGTCATAAGAATGAAGAAGAGTAACCCTAAATTACCCAAGGCATAATAAATATACGGTGGTGATTTATGGACAAAAAATAAGATGAAATTGAAAATAACCAAGCCAACGATAACGCCCATGAAAATTCCGCTGTAAAGATAGAGGCTATGCTTTAAGTCTTCAATCCGTTCATGGGTCATCAAGCGTGCCAGTTTAAACTTTGTGATATCAGGCAGGTTTTCAAAACGAATAAGAATGGTGTTGTTGCCTGATCTCAGGGCTTCTGCTGGAAAAACAATGTTGGTACCATAGGTGCCAGGGGCAGGGGCTTCATTTGGCACCACATCATAGATATTCCATTGGCCGTTTTCTTTAGTGATATAAACGCGAAGGCTGGAAAAGGGAGCTTGTGCCAGTAAAAACTCCCAATCACGCTCTGTTTGGCGGGCGGGAAGATTAATTTCAAGCTTGGCCCACAAAAACCGAGTGGGGTTATCCATGTAATCTAAGCTTGTGGCGTAATCTTGATAAGAGCGAAATTCGGAAATTCTCAATTGCAAGTCATTGAGCGTGATCGTTTCGTCATTGGTGGCAAGGAATAAAAAGTTCTCCGATGCTGTAAGGTCAACATCACTTCGGTCAAGGACAGCAGGGGTTTCCGCTTGGACCATGGTAGTCATTAAAAACATCAAAGCCGTCAATGTATAAGCAAATAGTTTCTGCATATATCTCACTGTCCCGAAACGAAAGTGTTTGTCTTGTTGATTCTTATACCCTGAATAGTAGCGATATCTTATTATTCGTAAAGATATTTCCACCAGACAATCAACGCTGTGCTGCTTTGCCGCAGCTTATTTACCCTCTTTTTTACGCTAAATAAGGCTTGTAACCCCCCTTGTTTAGCGATACATACAGGCAACATTTCTCTAATCATACAAAGGATCGTATCAATGACTGCCATTGTGGATATTTTAGCTCGTGAAATTTTGGATAGCCGTGGTAACCCAACCGTTGAGGTTGATGTTATTTTGGAAGATGGCAGTGTAGGCCGTGCCGCTGTGCCTAGCGGTGCTTCTACTGGTGCCCATGAGGCGGTAGAATTACGTGATGGTGATAGCGGTCGTTATTTTGGCAAAGGCGTTCAACAAGCTGTTGAAGCCGTTGAGGGTGAAATTTGTGATGCTCTTATTGGCTTGGATGCTGAAGACCAAGTGGCACTTGATCAAATCATGATCGACTTGGATGGTACTGAAAATAAATCACGTTTGGGTGCTAACGCTATTTTGGGTGTTAGTCTTGCTGTTGCAAAAGCTGCGGCGGAAGCAGCTGGTTTGCCACTGTATAAATATATCGGTGGTCCATCAGCCCGTGTTCTTCCTGTTCCGATGATGAACATCATTAACGGTGGTGAACACGCTGATAACCCAATTGATGTGCAAGAATTTATGATTATGCCTGTTAGTGCCACGAATATTCGTGATGCCGTTCGCATGGGTGCTGAAATTTTCCATACCCTAAAGAAAAAGCTTCATGATGCAGGTCTTAACACAGCTGTTGGTGATGAGGGCGGTTTTGCGCCAAACATTAATGGTACTGTTGAAGCGCTAGATTTCATCGCCCAAGCGGTTGCTGATGCGGGTTATGAATTGGGTGAAGATATTGTCTTAGCGTTAGATGCTGCCTCAACAGAATTTTATAAAGACGGTAAATATCATTTGAAAGGTGAGGGTAAGGTTCTGACATCAGAAGAGATGGTGGCTTATTGGGCTGATCTTTGTAATAAATACCCAATCTTCTCAATCGAAGATGGTATGGATGAAGACGATTGGGAAGGCTGGAAAGCCCTAACCGAGGCCATTGGTGACAAAGTTCAATTGGTGGGTGATGATTTGTTCGTCACCAACCCAGCGCGTTTGTCTGATGGAATTTCTAAAGGGACCGCTAACTCAATCTTGGTGAAAGTGAATCAAATCGGTACCTTAACAGAAACTCTTCAAGCGGTTGATATGGCCCACCGTGCCTCATACACCTCTGTTATGTCACACCGTTCTGGTGAAACCGAAGATGCCACAATTGCTGATTTGGCTGTTGCGACGAACTGTGGTCAGATTAAAACAGGCTCATTAGCGCGTTCTGACCGGTTGGCAAAATATAACCAACTTATTCGCATTGAAGAAATGCTTGATACCCAAGCAACATTTGCTGGTAAAAGCATTTTGAAATAAACTGATTAGACAGTTTCTAACGGTTGAAGATTGTTTAATCGAAAGATTTTGAAAAGGCGCTCTCATGGGCGCCTTTTTCTTTGGGTTAATAACACACCTGTCAGCCGTGGAACTTTTGTCAGCGACACGGATAAAAGAGGCGGGGAGCGATCAGGGCGGAGAGTTTGACAAAACTTCTCTGTATTTCACCTAATAAAAGAATCGCGTGGCGCAGCAAAAGAATCGTAATTGGATATAATCTTTCAAAATGGTGCGAATCGGCAAAAAACCTGTGGATAACCTGTATTTTCCCCTTGCGCAGCGAATCGAAATATGATTCGATTCATGTATGAGGAAACTTGAACACATAAGCCAGCGTCTGAAAGACCTAGTACCCATCGTAGCGATCTTGGTGGGCATGGCTTATTTTGGCTATCATCTATTACACGGCAACAATGGGTTAATGGCGTTAGAAGACCTTGATCAAGAATATCAAGTGTTGAAAGAAAAGGCTGATAAAACAGCTGAGAAAAGATTGGCGCTTGAAATTAAAGTATCAGGTATGCGCCCTGATAATATTGACCCTGATTTAATGGATGAACGCGCCAGAAAAATTCTTGGCTTTTCAAAGCGTGATGAAGTGATCATTCTTAAATAATCAATATTTCTCCTGCTATATGCGCTCATTAATAAATCGGGACAGTTAGTTTCGTCTGAAACTAGGCTTCTAAGTGTTTGATATATTTCTATTTATTTTAACTTATTAACTAAAATTCAGTTAATAAGTTAAAAGTGATGGATTTACAGTGCCTTAACCTTTATTAACGGGGGTAAGTAAAGGATGGTAAATCATCCAAAATCTGTATGTGATCTTTCATTCTAGAGAGGGGAGCCCTACATGGCCAAGGCAAGTAGCGCAAAAACGTCGAGCAATAAGCGTCGTCGTACTAAAGCGCCAGCAGAATATAAAGCAAGTTATGATGAAATGTTGGATTGGTATCGTGAGATGCTTTTAATCCGCCGTTTTGAAGAAAAAGCTGGTCAATTATATGGTATGGGTCTTATCGGTGGTTTCTGTCACCTTTACATTGGTCAAGAAGCTGTTGTAGTTGGTGTTCAAGCTGCCATGCAAAAGGGTGATCAGGTTATCACTGGTTACCGCGATCATGGTCATATGTTGGCCTGCGGCATTGATGGTAAAGAGGTGATGGCAGAACTTACTGGCCGTGAAGGGGGTATTTCACGCGGTAAAGGTGGCTCAATGCACATGTTCAGCGTTGAGCATGATTTTTATGGCGGTCACGGTATCGTAGGCGCGCAGGTTTCCTTGGGGGCTGGCTTAGCCTTTGCCAATAAATACCGCGGCAATGACAATGTTAGTATAGCTTATTTTGGTGATGGTGCTGCCAACCAAGGTCAGGTTTATGAGAGCTTCAATATGGCAAAGCTTTGGAACTTACCCATTCTATTTATCATTGAGAATAACCAGTATGCCATGGGTACGTCAGTAAACCGTGCCACGGGTGCGGGAGACTTTTCTAAGCGTGGTGACAGCTTTAATATCCCCGGCATGCAGGTTAACGGCATGAATGTTTTGGAAGTGAAAGCAGCCGCAGATCAAGCGCTTGAGCATATTCGCAGTGGTAATGGCCCAATGGTGATGGAAATTAAAACCTATCGTTATCGTGGTCATTCAATGTCTGATCCGGCGAAATATCGTTCAAAAGATGAAGTGCAAAAAATGAAGGCCGAGAATGACCCGATCGATCAATTGAAAGAACGCTTGTTGGAGAGTGGTAAAATTGATGAGGCTGGTCTTAAAGAAATTGATAAAGACGTGAAAGCATTGGTGAAAGAGCAGGCTGAGTTTGCACAAACCAGCCCAGAGCCTGATCCGAAAGAGCTTTACACTGATATTTTAATTTAAGTGGCGATAAAGGAGAGACACCATGACAATTGACGTTTTGATGCCGGCCTTGTCGCCGACGATGACCGAGGGAACCCTTTCTAAGTGGCTTGTGAAAGAGGGTGATGAAGTAACATCTGGCGATATTTTGGCGGAAGTGGAAACCGATAAGGCAACCATGGAAGTGGAATGCATTGAAGATGGAACCATCGGTAAAATTTTGGTTGAAGCAGGTAGTGATAATATTCCTGTGAATGAAAAAATCGCCATCATCTTAGAAGAGGGTGAAGACGCCAGTGCGCTGGACAATGTTTCAGAGACATCTGATAAAAAATCAGCTCTTGTTGAGGAAGCTAGTAAGGTTGATGACAGTGACAAAGCTGATGATGACGAAGACGGTGCCGAAATTATCACCCAAGCTGCTGTTGAAGTGCCAAATGATCCTGAGATTCCAGAAGGCACGCCGATGAAAACCTTAACCGTGCGTGAAGCCTTGCGTGATGCTATGGCTGAGGAAATGCGTCTTGATGATGATGTTTTCGTAATGGGTGAAGAAGTTGCACAATATCAAGGTGCTTATAAGGTTACTCAAGGCTTGTTGGATGAGTTTGGTGATCGCCGTGTTGTTGATACGCCTATTACCGAATATGGTTTTGCCGGTGTTGGTACCGGTGCGGCCTTTGCTGGCCTAAAACCCGTTGTGGAATTTATGACCTTTAACTTTGCTATGCAGGCGATCGATCACATCATCAATTCTGCGGCCAAAACTCGATATATGTCAGGCGGTCAAATTTCTTGCCCAATTGTTTTCCGTGGCCCTAATGGTGCCGCTAGCCGTGTGGGCGCGCAACACAGCCAGAACTATGCTTCATGGTATTCACATGTGCCGGGTTTAAAGGTTATTGCACCTTATAGTGCTGCAGATGCAAAAGGGCTTCTTAAAGCGGCGATTAAAGACCCGAACCCCGTTGTGTTTCTAGAAAATGAATTGATGTATGGTCAATCATTTGAAGTGCCTGATATGGACGATTATGTTTTGCCAATTGGTAAAGCGCGTGTTTGCCGTGAGGGTAGTGATGTGACCTTGGTGGCTTATTCTATTGCTGTGGGCGTGGCCCTTGAAGCAGCGGATAAACTAGCCGAAGAAGGTATTAGTGCCGAAGTGATTGACCTTCGCACAATTCGCCCTCTTGACATTGATACCGTGATTGATTCAGTCAAGAAAACCAACCGTTGCGTGGTGGTTGAAGAAGGTTGGCCGCAATGTTCTGTGGCCTCTGAAATTTCAGCACAATTGATGGAAAAGGCTTTTGATTATTTGGATGCGCCAGTAACCCGCGTTACCGATGAAGATGTGCCATTGCCTTATGCAAACAATCTTGAAAAACTAGCGTTGGTGACCTCTGCTTCGGCAGTGAAGGCTGCTAAAGCTGTGTGTTACAAAGATTAATTGGGTCGAAAGGAAAGAAAAATGGCTATTGAAATTTTAATGCCAGCCCTATCACCCACCATGGAAGAGGGCACTTTGTCCAAATGGTTGGTCAAAGAGGGCGATGAAGTATCATCTGGTGATGTGTTGGCCGAAATTGAGACCGACAAAGCAACCATGGAAGTTGAAAGCATTGACGATGGTGTTGTGGGTAAAATTTTGGTGGATGCTGGTACTGATGGCGTCAAGGTAAACAGTCTTATCGCTGTGTTACTTGAAGACGGTGAAGATGAAAGCGCCATGGACAGCATTTTATCAAGCTCGTCTGGTGGTGAAGGAGCGGACAAAACTGAGACATCGTCAGGAAGTAATGCTGGAAAATCAAAAAATGATGATGGTTCAGATGATGCTAAATCAGGCTCAGATGGTGCTGAAAAAGGTGCCAAATCTGATGCTGCCTCAAAAGCGCCTGCTGCGGGTTCCAAAGATGGTAAGCGCATCAAAGCCTCACCTTTGGCACGACGTTTAGCTAAAGAGGCTGACCTGGACCTAGCAAGCATTGATGGTTCTGGTCCTTATGGGCGCATTGTTAAACGCGATGTTGAGGCTGCAAAAGACGCTCCTAAGGCGCAATCAAGTGCTGTGTCATCGTCGGCTTCTGGATCAGCGGCGGAAGTGGCTGCTGCTTCTGTCTTGCCGCCGCCTGAGGGTGTGCCAATGCAAGAAGAGAAGCTTTCTAATATGCGTAAAACCATTGCCCGTCGCCTAAGCGAGAGCAAACAAACGGTTCCGCATTTCTATCTCACTATTGAGGCGGAAATAGATAAATTGCTTGAGCTTCGTAAGCAACTTAACGCTAAATTGGATGATGGTAAGTTATCTGTGAATGACTTTATTATCCGTGCCTGTGGTTTGGCCTTGCGAAAAGTGCCAATGGCTAATGTCCAATTTGGTGGTGACAAACTTTATAAGTTTGAGCGCGCTGATATTTCAGTTGCTGTTGCCATTGATGGTGGCCTTGTAACGCCTGTTGTTAAGGGCGCTTGTGGTAAAGGCTTAAAATCAATCTCAGCAGAAGTTAAAGAATTGGCCGCAAAAGCCCGTGATGGCAAGCTAATGCCGGAAGATTATATGGGTGGCACCTTCTCGATCTCCAATCTTGGTATGTATGGCATTAAAGAGTTTTCTGCGGTGATAAACCCACCACAAGGCGCTATATTGGCTGTGGGTGCTGGTAAACAGCAACCTGTGATCAAGGATGGTGAGGTGAAAGCTGCGACTGTTATGAATATGACATTGTCATGTGACCATCGTGCCATTGATGGTGCTGTTGGGGCAGAGTTCTTAGCGGCCCTTAAGGATTACCTCGAAGAACCATTAACTATGATGCTTTAAGTTTATAGCAGAATAATCTATATTGGAATATTCCCTGATGAAAGCTGTTGATTTAAAGGAGAAATTATCCCTATTCAGCGATACTTGGTCACCCAAGATTATCGCTGATATGGATGATTATCATATTAAATTAGCGAAACTTGAAGGGGATTTCGTGTTCCATGCACATGATGATCAAGATGAACTGTTCATAGTGTTGGAAGGGCGACTTCGGATGGATTTTCGTGATTGCCAGCAATGGGTGGAAGAGGGGCAAATGATTGTGGTGCCTAAGGGTGTTGAGCATAAGCCCTATGCGCCTGATGGCTGTTCGGTCATGTTTATTGGTAAGGCCGATACTGATCACACGGGCGGTGTTGATGATCCGCGCCGGAAAGAAACGTTTGAAAAGATTTAAGAGCATTGGCGTTGAGTGATGCGTTAATGCTTAAAGGATAAACAGATGACAAAATTTGATATGATTGTTGTTGGTGGTGGCCCGGGTGGCTATGTGGCGGCCATTCGTGCAGCGCAATTGGGTATGAAAACCGCGATTGTAGAGCGTGAGCATATGGGCGGTATTTGCCTTAACTGGGGTTGCATTCCTACCAAGGCGTTGCTTCGTTCCGCCGAAGTTTTGCACAATATGAAGCATGCCAAAGAGTTTGGTTTAAAAGCGGATAATGTATCGTTTGATCTCGAAGCGGTTGTAAAGCGTAGCCGTGGCATTGCAAAGCAATTGAACAGTGGCGTTAAGCACCTAATGAAGAAAAATAAGGTTGAGGTGTTTGAAGGTGAAGCAAAGCTGACAGGGCCAACGTCAATGACTGTCAAAAAAGATGGCAAAGAAATCGCTAGTATTTCAGCGAAGAATGTTATTTTGGCAACTGGTGCACGGGCCCGTGAATTGCCGCATTTAAAAGCCGATCAGGAATTGGTGTGGACCTATAAAAAGGCCATGACACCTGATTTGACACCAAAGAAATTATTGGTCATTGGCTCAGGCGCTATCGGAATTGAATTTGCTAGTTTTTATAACGATTTAGGCAGTGATGTGACCGTGGTTGAAATGATGGACCGCGTAATGCCTGTTGAAGATGCTGAGATCAGCAAAATGGCTGAAAAAATGTTCAAAGACCAAGGCATGATCATTGTGACAGAGGCCTCAGTTGAAGAATTGAAGAAAGGCAAAAATAACGTCACCGCCGTTATTAAGAAAAAAGGCAAAACCGAAGAAGTCACCTTTGATCGTGTTATCCTTGCCATTGGTATTACAGGCAATGTTGAAAATCTTGGTCTTGAGGAAGTTGGAGTTAAGGTTGATCGTGGTCATGTTGTGACAGATGAATGGTGTTCAACGGGCGTTAAAGGTCTTTATGCTATTGGCGATTTAACAGGTGCGCCATGGCTTGCGCATAAAGCCAGTCACGAAGGCGTTATTTGTGTTGAGAAGATTGCTGGTGTTGACGGTGTTCATCCTTTGAACAAAGGCAATATTCCAGGCTGTACTTATTGTCGCCCACAAGTGGCTAGCGTGGGTTTAACCGAAGCTAAGGCCATTGAACAGGGCTATAAAGTGAAAGTTGGTCGCTTCCCGTTCATTGGTAATGGTAAAGCCATTGCTTTGGGTGAGGTAGAAGGATTGGTGAAAACCGTCTTTGATGCCAAAACAGGTGAATTGTTAGGTGCTCATATGATTGGTGCTGAGGTGACAGAGATGATCCAAGGCTATACCATTGGCCGTGAATTAGAGACCACCGAAGCAGAATTGATGCACACTGTGTTTCCACATCCGACGTTGTCAGAAATGATGCATGAAAGCGTCTTAGACGCGTACGGCAAGGCATTGCATTTCTAGTTAAAAACGCGTATGAGGGGCTTGAATAGATATGTTTGAGCCCCACATCAAGCCTATGATGATCACAAAGTCGTTTAGAAAGATAATTTCATGAATAAAATGGTCAGCAGTAAAATTGCCAGTGTTCGCCGCGGTGAAGAACGCCCTTATATGCGCAAACCTGATTGGATTCGTGTTAAGGCGCCGATGTCAAAAGCGTATGGTGAAACCCGCAAATTAATGCGCGATAAAGGCCTTGTGACCGTTTGTGAAGAGGCTGCGTGCCCAAACATTGGTGAATGTTGGGAGCAAAAGCACGCCACTATTATGATTTTGGGTGAGATTTGCACTCGTGCCTGTGCCTTTTGTAATATTAAAACAGGTATGCCGAACCGTGTTGACCCTAATGAACCCGCCCATAGTGCTGAGGTTGTGGCAACACTGGGGTTAGAGCATGTGGTGATCACCTCGGTTGACCGTGATGATTTGGATGATGGCGGGGCCGATCAATTTGTAAAGGTTATTAAAGCCATTCGTGAAACATCACCGAACACTACTATCGAAATTTTAACGCCTGATTTTCGTGATAAGCCTGGTGCCCTAGAAACCGTGGTAGAGGCCCAACCGGATGTCTTTAACCATAACTTGGAAACGGTGCCGCGTTTATATCCCACCATTCGCCCAGGGGCGCGTTATTATCATTCCTTGAAGTTGCTGGACCGTGTTAAGCAACTTGATCCAAGCATGTTCACCAAGTCAGGTATTATGGTTGGTTTGGGTGAGGATAAGCAAGAAGTGTATCAGGTGATGGATGATATGCGGTATGCCAATATTGACTTTTTGACCATTGGTCAATATTTGCAACCAACGCCAAAACACGCGCCGTTACAGCGCTATGTTACCCCTGATGAATTTGCCACTTATGATAAATTGGCAAAAACTAAAGGTTTCTTGTTGGTGTCTGCAACGCCATTAACCCGTTCAAGTTATCATGCGGGTGATGATTTCCGTCGCTTAAGAGCTGCGCGGGAGGCGCAATTGTCAAAAGAGGCAGCATCTGCCTCATAAAGGAATAAGCCGAGAAGGGCAGGTAACTGCATGCTTTTAACCAGCAATGATATGATTTATTTGGCAGCGCTTATTGTGCTGCCATTATTCGATCGGGTTTGGTTTAAAAAGCAGTTGCCGCAGCTGAAAGTAAATATTGGTCGCGTGCGTTTCTATGTGGTTACCATTTCTATTTTATGGTCCCTAGGCCTATTAACCATGACATTAGCCGCAAGCAATTTTTTGTCGGTGCCGATTGAGACAACAACTCTGTCGGTTGATTTTAGATGGCAGCAAATCCTTGTTATTGCGATTATCATAGCTTTTTTGTTCTTGGGTGTTTTGGGTGTGCGATCTATTCAAAAAAGCCCAGAAACCGCCTATCAGGTGTTATCAAAATCACAACATGCAACCTCGGTGATGCCGAAAACGAATAAAGAAGAACGCGTTTTTCGTTTGGTCTCGTTAAGTGCGGGCATTTGGGAAGAATATGTTTATCGCGGTATTGTTTTTGGTTTGTTGCTTTATGCGTTTGGTTTTTGGCCTGCCTTGGTAGGATCTAGTGTGCTGTTTGGCTGGCTGCATTGGTATTTGGGGCTATCGCATGTTTTTAAAACCGCTCTAGTTGGGATGTTTTTTGCCACGCTCTATTATCATACAGGTAGCTTGCTTTTAATAATGATCTTGCATTTTGTCATTGATTTGGTTTCTGGTGCGCAGTATTCAACAGCCTATCAGACCATGATGAGGGCAATGCCTAAACCAGAAGATTTGACGAAAAAGAGCGAATAATTTTTATGCCAAAATTCAGTGATGAAATGATTTTGCCTTTTAGCCCGCAGCAAATGTATGCCCTTGTGGCCGATGTTGCCAGCTATGACCAGTTCTTGCCTTGGGTTGTGGGCACGCGTCTTTTCAATAAAAAAGAAAATCAATTTGATGCTGATTTGATCGTTGGTTTTAAAATGTTTAAAGAGCGCTTCACATCACGCGTTAATCTTACCCCCAATGAAAAAGTTTATGTTGATTATATCAAAGGGCCAATGAAATATCTTTATAATGATTGGCGCTTTGAACCCCATGGCGAGAGTGGGTCAAAGGTTTATTTCACGGTTGATTTTGAATTTAAATCGATGATTTTTCAAAAGGTTGCTGGCTTGTTTTTCGAGGAAGCTACTCAAAAAATGATGCAGGCTTTCATTGATCGGGCAAAAGTGGTTTACGGATCACAAGCACTTGGTCAGTAATCTGTTTTACTTTCAGTATAATCAGTCATTACGATTGTTAGATTTTTGCCATTGATCCCCAACCTTTTGATAAGCATTTTTGTGCCAAATTTCAAAGGCCCAATCTAGCGTGTAAGGGTTGTCAGCATATTGATTGCGCCAATCTTCAACCAAATAATCCAGCACTAAAGATTCCATTGCCCCTAAGGCATAAAAGGCATCGCGCTCATTGGCGATAAGGGTTGAGGTCTCAACATCCTTTTTAATTTCAGCCAGTTTATAACGGGCATATTTTGCCAGTGTTTTAATGGTGCGGATGGGCACCATTTCTGGGTTTTTAACGGCAACAAGCGCCGTTTCTTCGAGGATTTTATATTCGGTATAACGCGCTGTACCTTCTTGCCATGCTTGGAAGGTGGCAAAGGAGTAATTTTTTTCGCCCGCCACTTCTTGAAAGAGCTTTTTCTCAGTTAGATAATCTTTAACAGCCATGCGAATGCGTTTTGGTGCCTGCTGTTGTTTAATAGCGGTGAATAATTCCATTAAGCTATAGCGCTGTGCGTCAAAGGCGGCGTTAATTTTAAGGTCTTCGTAGGGGAAGTTAAAATTAATCATCCATGAACCCATGGTGTCGTCAGGGCTGTCGAGATTAAGTGCGCGGGTTTTTTCTTCATAATCCGGCAGTGACATTTGCCATTGATGGGTGTGTTCATGCAGCCAAGCAATGATCCATGGCATCCAAACTTTGTTGCGGCGACGCGGCGAGGCAATGGCAATGGTTGGTGGGGTTGATCCTATGGTAACAGTGCGCACATTTTCAGGTTTAATATCGGTCTCTCGTGCAAGAATTTCACATTTAATGGATTGATTGATGCCAAGACTTTTAAAACCTTCAAAGTCTTTCTCGGGGCAAATATAGTATTCATAACCATTAGAAACATACCATGTTTGGCGGGATGTTTTTTCCCAACCAGGCCAGATTTTTTTGGCCGCTTGATCCAAAATTAAAAAGGCGGTTTCAAAGTTTTTTTGCTCGTGGGTATCAAGTTTCTCATCAGCAATCGCCGTTGCAATGGCTAAGAAGGGCATGAGTGCTGTCGTAAGAGCAATGTTTTTGAGGCTTTGTATGGTTATCATTTTAATCCGCACTCATTACATTCAGGGTCATGGTTAAGGCTTGTTCGACGGTTTTCATGCGAATGGCATGTCGCTCACCCAAGTCAAATACCTGCTTTTCGGTTAAAACCTCATCACGGTATGCAAGGCCAAAGCAGACGGTACCAACTGGTTTTTTTGCGCTTCCGCCCGATGGTCCTGCCACGCCCGTTACAGCAATGGCAATGTCTGCTGCAGATCGCTCAAGCGCACCGGATGCCATTTCACCAGCGACCTCAACCGAAACGGCACCATGATTAATTAAAGTAGTTTCTTGAACGCCAATCATGGCTTCTTTGGCGTCGTTTGCATAAGTGATGAAACCGCCATAAACCACATCAGACGAACCAGATAAAGCGGTCAAAACGCCAGCAATCATGCCACCTGTGCAGCTTTCTGCCGTGACCAGCTTAATGTTCCTATTTCTGGCTTGATCTAAAACAGATTGTGCAAGCGCTAAAATGTGATCGTCTATGTTCAAAAAACTTTATCCACTATGATAAAGCTGATGGCAGCCATAATTCCGGCAGCAATATCGTCAATCATGACGCCCCAACCGGATTTTATATTCTGGTCCAACAGCCCAATTGGCCATGGTTTGACAATATCAAACAGCCTGAACAACAAAAAGCATAGTGCGATACTAGGAATTTTTTCTGCGGTAAATGACATAAAATATAAAGGGAATAAACTGATCCATTGGCCAACAAGTTCATCGATCACCACTTCGCCTGCGTCGTGCTTACCCGATTGTTCTGTGTGACGAGCTGCGGCCCATGCACCAACCCATGTTAACACCACGATAAGTGCCGCCATTAGGTGCCAACTACTGTACGTCAGTAAGGCCCACCCAAAGGGAAGGGCAAATAACGAGCCCCACGTACCAGGCGCCATTGGAATTTTGCCGATCCCAAAACAGGTGGCAATTAAATAAGATGGGGAAAGCTTGGAATCGCTCATAAGTTTATGTCCTTACCAAATACAAAATTTATAAATAAACCGTCGCAGATGCTTGTGCGGCGATGCCTTCACTGCGCCCAGTAAAACCAAGCTTTTCTGTGGTGGTAGCCTTCACGCTTACTTTGTCGGCTGACATGTTCAGCATGTTGGCGATGTTATCAGCCATGGCGCGTTTATGGGCCATTAGTTTGGGGGCTTCACAAATGATGGTCAGGTCAATATGATTGATGACACCGCCTTTATCCGTAATAAGCTTTGCGGCGTGTTTTAAAAACAGGTCGGATGAAGCGCCCGCCCATTGAGCATCGCTTGGAGGGAAATGATCGCCAATATCACCGGCAGCTATGGTGCCCAATAAGGCATCTGTAATAGCGTGCAGGGCAACATCGGCATCAGAATGGCCTTTTAATTTGTAACTATGGGGTATTTTCAAGCCGCATAAAATAACATGATCGCCGTCATCAAATTTATGAACGTCAAAGCCTAAAGCGGTTCTAACATCGGGAAGGTGTTGCTGGTGCTGGTCTGATTGGTTCATGTCGGCCTGCTTATTTGTTAATATATGGTTGGCTAAATCAAAATCTCTGGCTGTGGTGATTTTAAAATTTAAGTCGCTACCCTTAACTAGTGCGACGTTTAAACCAACCTCAGTGGCGATGGCAATATCATCAGTTTTTTGGTCGGTATCCATGCTTTGATGGGCGTTAAAAATTTTGTCAAAGTCAAACCCTTGCGGGGTCAGGGCGCGCCAAGTGGTGGCGCGGTCAACATCACTTTCAATGGTTTTACCGTCTTTGCTAAGTTTTAAACTATCGGTGCTAGGTAAGCAGGGAACCGCAGCGTCATGACCAAGTTTTAAAGCCTCAATCACGTCTAATATTTCTTGTTCAGTAACCAAACAACGGGCGGCATCATGGATAAGAACATGCTCAGGAGGAAAATTGCTGTTTTTAAGTGCCTTTAGTCCATTAAACACCGATGCCGCGCGTGTGGTACCGCCAGCGACAGGGGGCGGGAGGGGCAGACCCTTTGTGGCTTGAAGATAAAGATCGTGATCATCAGGATTATATACCACAACAACATTATCCGCACCGACGATATTAAGGAACGGAATGATCGAGCGTTTGATGATGGGTTCTCCTGCAACATGTTGATATTGCTTAGGAACACTGCCACCTGCGCGTTGTCCTTTGCCTGCTGCAACGATGATTGCGGCAATGGTCATAAATTACCCCTTTTTCTTAACCAAATGATTACTCATTGGTGGTATTTTACTAAGGCCTGAGTGAGAATGAAAGTCTTAAAAAGATATTGATGTCCACCTTGGCTTATCGAAACATGTTTTGATTGCGAAAAAAACTGGAAAAAGGCACGGTTTTGCCCTATAGAGTGGGGCAAGTTGCCTTAATTTTAAGCATGAAAGTGGGTTGCCTAAAAAATGAGCATTCATATTGGTCCTGTTGAAATTAAAGATCCTGTGATCCTAGCGCCGATGTCGGGCGTCACCGATTTGCCTTTTCGCCGCTGTGTTAAGCAATTTGGTGCTGGCTTGTTGGTGTCTGAGATGATTGCCTCAGAGGCAATGATCCGCTCTTGTCGCCGCATGTGGAAAAAAATGTCTGGCCGTTTTGACGGTGATTGGCCGATGTCGGTTCAATTAGCGGGCTGTAAGGCCGAAAGTATGGCAGAAGCAGCCAAGCTGAACGAAGACCAAGGCGCTGCGATCATTGATATCAATATGGGTTGTCCTGCTAAAAAGGTGGTTAACGGTTATTCTGGTTCTGCCTTAATGCGTGATTTAGAGCATGCAAAAGGCCTCATTACAGCAACGGTTAAGGCTGTGAAAATTCCCGTTACCCTTAAAATGCGCACAGGTTGGGACTATGACTGCCGTAATGCCCCAGAATTAGCCAAAATTGCAGAAGGTGAAGGCATTCAACTGGTCACCGTGCATGGTCGCACGCGAAACCAATTTTATAAAGGCTCGTCTGATTGGGCCTTTATTAATGAGGTCAAGAAAAACTGTAATTTACCCTTGATTGTTAACGGTGACATTGTTGATGGTGAAACCATTGATCAATCGCTGAAAATGTCTGGTGCTGATGGTGTGATGATTGGTCGTGGCACCTATGGTAAGCCTTGGTTAATTTCGCAAGCTATTCATTATATGAAAACGGGCGAATGGCCTGCTGACCCGACATTAGAGGTGCAATTAGCCACCATCATTGATCATTATGATGATATGATCGAGCATTATGGTGTTGAAACCGCTATCAAAATGGCGCGTAAGCATTTTGGTTGGTATACAAAGGGTTTACCAAGTTCAGCGGAATTTAGAAATGGCATTAACCGAATGACCAACCCTGATGAGGTTAAAACCGCGCTTTATGACTTTTATGCCCCATTGATTGAGCAGGAAGCAGCGTAAGATGGGTGGCGGCGCAATACCATCTCTGAGTGATGCCGCCCAAAAGCATGACCTTTTTGATGAGGGTCAAAAACTTGCCGAGGAAATCTTAGAAAATTTAGCTTCAGCAGTGATAGTGGTTGATGCTGATCTGGTTGTACGTTTTGTCAATTATCAGGCAGAAACATTGTTTAGGGCCAGTCGATCCAGTGTTGTAGCGCGGCCTTTATCTGGATTGGTTAAGCAAAATCCGGACTTGATTGAGTTAGTGGCTAAGGCGCTGACCAAAAAAACAGCAACTATTAATGATAATTTTCAAATTAATATCAATGAGTTAAGATTATTTTTTAATGTTGATTTGCGAGCCTTTCACTATGGTGGGGATGTCGCAATCTTGATGCAATTGAGCCTGCATGAAGACCAAGAAAAAATCTTAGATCATGGCTTTTCACGTTCGGCCGCTGGAATGTCCGCAATTTTGGCCCATGAAATTAAAAACCCTTTGTCGGGCATAAAGGGGGCTGCACAGTTATTAGAGCATTCGGTTGGTGAGCAGGACAAAGACTTGCTTGATGTGGTGTTAAGGGAAACCACACGTATTGAAACCTTGTTGAATAAAATGCAGGCGTTTTCTGACCCTCGCCCCGTGCCGCTTAAGCCATTAAATATTCATGAGGTTGTTGAAGACACCATTGTTGCGGTTAAGGCCATGTCTCATTTGCCTAATATTGAGTTTGATCGCAATTTTGACCCATCTTTGCCAGAAGTTTATGCAGACCGTGATTTGTTACAACAAGCTTTGGCAAATTTGATCTTAAATGCCATTGAAATACAAGGGGATAACGCGCAGGTCATTGTGTCTACTCGTTATCGTAATGATTTTAAAATCACCAAACTGCAAGATAATGTGGCGATCCAATTACCCATCGAAGTTGCCATTCAAGACTTTGGCCCTGGTATTCCAGATGACATTAAAGATTGTTTGTTTGATCCTTTTGTCAGTGAAAAGCCTAATGGAACAGGGTTAGGATTGGCATTGGTAAAAACCTATTTACAAAAATGCAGCGGTCACATTGATTGGGAAAATAACAAGCAGGGGGCTTGTTTTAAGGTGCGCTTAAGCTGCGTTTAAAAGATTTGATTGATACGAGTGGGGAACAATGAAAAAAAATTACACAATTTTGGTGGCTGATGATGATCAATCCATCCGCACTGTTGTTCAAAAAGCGTTTGAACGGGCTGGTTATGACGTTTTAACCTATGGCACTTTTTCACAAGCGTGGACAGCCCTGCAGGCAAAATTGGGTGATTTGTTCTTATCTGATGTGATGATGCCAGATGCTGATGGCCTTGAAATGATGCCAAAGGTAAAGCAATTGCGCCCTGATATGCCTGTTATCATTATGAGTGCCAAAAACACCCTTAGTACCGCGGTGAAGGCTTCGGAAATGGGGGCCTTTGATTATTTACCAAAACCATTTGATATTAATGAATTGGTGCAAATGGCTGAAAAGGCACTGGAAAGCAAGAAGGCGGCAGCGTCGGCCTCTATTGTGCGTGATGATGCACCCATCATTGGTCGATCTCCCGCCATGCAAAAGCTATATCGTTTGATGGCGCGGGTTATCCCAACAGATTTAAGCGTTATGTTGCAGGGGGAATCGGGTACTGGTAAGGAATTGGTCGCGCGCGCTATCCATGACATGGGAAAGCGAGCTGAAAAGCCCTTTGTGGCGGTTAATATGGGCGCCATTCCCAGTGAATTAATTG
>CAKZLM010000021.1 GCA_937126915.1 uncultured Alphaproteobacteria bacterium | reverse complement strand
AGTGTGTGCGGCCAGTTTCATCTAATTTTTCAGCAAGTTTTCTATAAATAACTCGAAGGTGCGTTACATCCGATAAGGCATAATTCATTTGACGTTCAGTGAGCGGGCGCTTTGACCAATCGGTGAAACGGATGGATTTATCCAAGCTTTCACCCGCCAAAACATTCACCAAGGTTTCATACCCCGCCGAATCACCAAAGCCACAGACCATTGCTGCCACTTGCGTATCAAACAAGGGAACTGGCAGGCGACCTGATAAAGTATAAAAAATTTCTAAATCTTGACGTGCCGCGTGAAACACCTTTAACACATCAGGGTCATCCATCAGTTGCCAAAAGCTGCTTAGGTCAAGGCCATCAGCCAGCGGGTCAATAGCAAAGGCTTCATGGTCGTCAGCCACCTGAATTAGGCACAAACGAGAATAATAAGTGCTGGTTCTAACAAATTCTGTATCGACGGTGATAAATTCCGCCTTTTTCATGCGATGACAAAATGCTTCTAGGTCAGGGGTACGGGTAATGACATTCATAAAAAACTGCTCTTATCGATAATTATTTTTCGCTTCTATACTATGTTTCAGTCAAGACTCAAAGAGAAGAAATTGCTTTCAGCCCATGCTGCATAAATTCCAATTTAAAATGTATCCCAAAGGCAGCAAAAAAAGCCAAAAAGCTTTTTCGCATTTTTTTCTTGAAAAAACCTCCGATTTACTTGACAAACAGGCGAAATCATGCGCTTTTCCGGCCAAAGAAAACATTGCTATTTGCGGAGCTTAACATGCACGACTATCGCACACATAACTGTGGGGAATTAAGAGAAAATCACGTTGGAGAAACCGTTCGCCTTTCTGGCTGGGTTCATCGCAAACGTGACCACGGTAATTTACTTTTCATTGATCTGCGTGATCATTTTGGCATTACCCAATGTGTTGTTGATAGCGATAAGGCAACCTTTGCCGAAGCTGATGCGGTTCGCTCTGAAAGCGTTATTTGCGTAACAGGTAAGGTTATTAAGCGCTCTGAAGACACCATCAACACCGAATTGCCTTCCGGTCATATCGAACTAGCCATTGAAGACTTTAGTGTCCTAGGTGCAGCAGCTGAATTGCCTATGCCTGTGTTTGGCGACCAAGAATACCCTGAAGACATTCGCCTGAAATATCGTTTCTTAGATTTACGTCGTGAACGCTTGCACAATAACATTGTTTTGCGCTCAAACGTTATTTCCAGCATTCGCCGCCGTATGATTGAACAAGGCTTTATGGAATTTCAAACGCCTATCCTTACGGCCTCTAGCCCAGAAGGCGCCCGTGATTTTCTAGTGCCAAGCCGCTTACACCCCGGCAAGTTTTATGCATTACCGCAGGCACCACAGCAATTTAAACAATTGATAATGATGTCAGGTTTTGATCGCTATTTCCAAATTGCCCCTTGCTTCCGTGATGAAGACGCCCGCGCTGACCGCAGCCCTGGTGAGTTTTATCAATTGGATGTGGAAATGTCTTTTGTGACCCAAGAAGACGTCTTCCAAGCCATTGAGCCAGTAATTGCAGGTGTGTTCCGCGAGTTTTCAACCAAGAAAATTACCGATGGCGCCTTCCCACGCATCCCTTACAAAGAATCAATGCTAAAATATGGTAACGACAAACCTGATTTGCGTAACCCTATTGAAATTCAAGACGTGACGGAAATTTTCCGTGACTCAGGTTTTGGCATCTTCGCCAAAATGATTGAAGGTGGCTCTGTGGTACGCGCTATTCCTGCACCGGGGGCAGGGGCCAATGCCCGCAGCTTCTTTGATAAAATGAACGATTGGGCACGATCAGAAGGTTATGCTGGTCTTGGTTATGTGAAAATCACTGACGGTGAAGCACAAGGCCCCATTGCTAAAAACCTTGGTGAAGAACGCACCGCCCAGCTTCGTGAGCAACTTGGTCTTGGCGATAATGATGGCGTTTTCTTTGCTTGTGACAAAGAAGGTGGCGCTGCCAAGTTAGCTGGTGTGGCTCGTGATAAAGTGGGTAATGACCTTGGTTTGATCAATGAAGATGAATTTGCTTTCTGCTGGATCGTTGATTACCCAATGTTTGAGTATGACGAAGAAAACAAGAAAATTGACTTTAGTCACAACCCGTTCTCAATGCCACAAGGCGGCATGGAAGCACTTGAAACCCAAGAACCATTAGATATTCTGGCGTATCAATATGATATCGTTTGTAACGGTATTGAATTGTCATCAGGTGCTATTCGTAACCACAAACCAGAAATTATGTATAAAGCCTTTGAAATGGCTGGCTATGACGCTGAAACGTTAGAGCGTGAGTTCTCTGGTATGTTGAACGCCTTTAAATTTGGCGCACCACCACACGGTGGTATTGCCCCAGGTGTTGACCGTATTGTGATGTTGTTGGCTAATGAACCAAACATTCGTGAGGTGATTTTGTTCCCAATGAACCAACGCGCTGAAGATTTGATGATGGGGGCTCCAAGCCCAGCTGAACCAAAAGCTCTACGCGACGTTCATATCCGCACTGTTGAACCCGTTCAAGTTCCAAAAGACAGCTAAGACACTTTGGAGGATTGTTTATTCTCTCCAAACATTAAAACATAACAAAAGGCACGGACAATATCTGTCTGTGCCTTTTATTTGTTGTTTCCCAATCGGACTTTCGCCTCTTTTCTGTTGTTTCCCGCTACGGTTTTCACCTCCGCGATGAA
>CAKZLM010000020.1 GCA_937126915.1 uncultured Alphaproteobacteria bacterium | reverse complement strand
CGCGGTGATGTGCTGTGTCTTGACGATGGCAGCTATGGCGCCTTGTGTGATGCAGGCATGCCTAATTGGCCGTTTGCGGTGTCTTTATTGGCCCACGACAAACGCCCAGTGCACTCAGATAATTTGATCGCCTACAGCGCTTTTGGTCCAACTTGCGACAGTTGCGACCATATGAAAGGTCCTTTCATGCTGCCTAGTGACACCCAAATGGGTGATTGGCTGGCCTTTGATGCCCTTGGGGCGTACGGCCAAACCATGCAAAGCAGATTCAACGGTTTTTATTCAACCAAACTTGTGGCGGTGGTTGAAGCTTAACTTTATGTCACAAAATTTTCTGCCCGTTACCAGGCAGCTTTAATGTAACAATCGAGGTGGGAAACCATCTTAACTATTTGGATAAATGCGATGAACCAAAATCTATCTGTTAAAACTGACCAAACTCCAGAGCAACTTGAAAAAGCAAAGCTTTTATCAAAAAAGGTTGAGCATATTGATATCACCTCTTTTGATGCGCGCCCGATCATTGAAGCAATGGACAAAATGGCCTTCACATCTCGTGATTTGGCCCGTGCCACTGAAATTTTCAACATGGCGGTGGCTGACCCTGATTGTAGTGTTATCTTGACGCTGGCAGGATCAACGTCGGCGGGTGGATGTATGCATGTTTACCGTGACCTTGTTGAAGCAGGCATGGTTGATGCCATCGTCTCCACAGGGGCCTCTATCGTTGATATGGACTTTTTTGAAGCACTGGGTTTCAGCCATTATCAAGGTGATCAATTTATGGATGATGGTAAGTTGCGTGATCTGTATATCGACCGCATTTACGACACCTATATCGATGAAGAAGAATTGCAAGCGTGTGACGAAACCATCAAAATTATTGCTGATAGTCTAGAACGCCGTCCATATTCATCCCGTGAATTTATTTGGGAAATGGGTAAATGGTTGAAGAAAAACTCAGTTAAAAAAGGCTCGTTGATTGAAACCTGCTATGATCATAATGTGCCTATTTTCGTACCAGCATTTTCTGATTGCTCGGCTGGTTTTGGTTTGGTGAAACACCAAGTTGAAAACCCTGGTAATTATATGTCTATCGACAGCGTTGCTGACTTTAGAGAGTTAACCGATATTAAAATCGAAGCAGGTCAAACTGGCTTATTGATGATTGGTGGCGGTGTGCCGAAAAACTTTGTTCAAGACACTGTTGTTTGTGCCGAGATTTTGGGTAAAGAGGTCGACATGCATAAATATGCTATTCAAATTACAGTGGCTGACGTGCGTGATGGCGCTTGCTCGTCTTCAACCCTAAAAGAAGCCTCTTCTTGGGGTAAAGTAGACACGGTTTGGGAACAAATGGTTTATGCCGAAGCTACTTCTGTTGTGCCTTTATTAGCGTCAGATGCTTATCATCGTGGTGCGTGGAAAAATCGTCCCCGTCGCAATTTTGCAAAATTGTTCGAACAGTAATGTGTGAAAAGTTATAATGGATAAAAGAACTATGACGTCCCCGTATGACTTTATGGCGCCAGAAGACGCCTTCTTGGGCTTAGAAAAAGCCGATGCTGTTGGCTATGATCAAGCCAAAGCTGTGATCATTCCTTTCGGTTTAGAGGCCTCAGTTTCCTATGGTGGTGGTACGGCTAATGGTCCCGCCGCCATGATTGAAGCCAGTCATCAAGTAGAATTATTTGATGAAGATTTATGGTGCGAACCTTTTAGGCGTTACGGTATCGTAACAATGGAAGGTGCTAACCCCAACAAAAAAGATATCGCGGTGGCGTTAGGCTGTTTGTCAGACCGCACATCATCGGTGTTGAAAGATGGAAAGTTTCCGTTTGTGTTTGGTGGTGAGCATTCCATCACACCAGGCGCGATTAATCCATTTTTGGAAAAATATGATGATTTGATCGTGCTTCATTTTGATGCCCATGCTGACTTGCGTGATGGCTATGAAGGCGAGCATTATAGTCATGCTGCGGCCCTGCGACGGGTGTTGGATCATCCAACGGTGGAATTGGTATCAATTGGTATTCGCAATATATCAGCAGAAGAAATTCCGTTTTTAGAAGCCAATGAACACCGTATCACCATTCACTGGGGAAAAGACCGCGAACAATGGTCGGTGGACGATATTGTGGCCCCGCTTAAGGGCCGCAACATATATCTCACCTTTGATTTGGATGGTTTTGATGGCTCGCTTATGCCAGCAACAGGGACGCCAGAACCCGGAGGACTGTTCTGGAATGACGCCATTAACATCATCAAAGCAGCTAGTGAGGTGGGAACCATTGTTGGTGCTGATATCAATGAATTAGCGCCCATTGACGGCTTCCACGCACCTAACTTTTTGGCGGCAAAACTGGCATATAAAATCTTGAACTATTCATTGGGGCGCTAGAACCTCAAACATTCATCGCATGCCTTATAAATGGGGGCAGGTTGGTAACCCTGCCCCCCTTTTTTTATTTTTGCGGCACGATCAATTCTCTTAGTTTATTCTGAGATGGCTACTTTTCCGAAGACATTTGTGCTTCCCAAGGTGGAATAATGCCGAAAGTTCCTACTTTCCTGCTTCCTAAAGCAGGCTATTTTTGTCGATGCCTTTAGGCACGTTTTAGATCAATATAATGCCAAATCATGATGACATTGATGATGTACCACAGGTCTTTGATAAGGAAATGTCCACTGCCGCCCAAAATGGTTTCATTGCTGATAGCGCCCGATGGCAGGGTGATAAAAAAGCTCTGGGTCATGATAAAAACCGCCATCGCCATAACTGAGCCAATGAGAAGCAAAGTTCGCTCACGCTTAAAAATACCCCAAAGTACCAAGCTGGCGGTAATAATATCATAGAAGCCAATAAGGTTGGATGTCATCTGTACATCCCAAATATCATACATCCAAGACATGAAAGGCGAGGTCTCAATAAGGCGTTTAATGCCATTGGCCTCAATTTCGGTAAATTTCATGCCGCCAATCCAATAAAGAACCATCGCCATGGGAATGGCTGAAAGCCACACTTTAGTTCGGTTGCTCAAGCTTGGCATAAAAAAGATGATGCCAATGGCAAGCAGTGAAAAATATTTAATGATGCCTTGCCCAGATCCAATAGCGGGAAAGCCGCCCAAGCTGCCAATCCAGCGTCCCGAACTTATCAGCGTGATAAGTGGGGCAAGCGATATAATAATCAACAAAACGCCTAAGGTTTTAAGCCATTTTTCCTGTTGCAGTCCCAAAGCCGCAAACAAACCACAAAAAAGAAAAGCCACACCCGCTGCCTGAGCGCCTAAATCGCTGGTGATATAGTCATCTAAGCCATAAAAATTAATGACCGTTGAAATGGCGTTATGTCCGCCCATCAACACCATGCTTAAACCCAATAAGAAGGTTGAGACCACCAATAAGAAGATGGAAAATTTAATGGCAGGTGATTTGGATGACATGTTTCATTTCCTTCCTAAGGGCACTCATTATTTCATTTCTACATTAGTTAGATTACGAATTGTCATTGCCCATGGTGGCTTATTTTATCAACCGCCACAAGTATTTACCTTAAATCGTCAAAAATGTTTTGCATCGGGCGGGCAATTGGTCAAAGCTGTGCGTGAAAAGACTCATAAAGTGGGGAGATTATGACGATGAAGAAAATGATGACATTGGCAGCTTTATTATCGGCTGTAACGCTATCTGCTCAGGCGCAAGACATTAGCAAAGGACCTGTGATTAAAGATTTTGGTGAAAATGCCCCGGTGCAAATGACCACGCCTTTAAACACCGAAATGGTTTATAAAGTGTCTTATGATGTGGCGGCGGGTTCCAAACCCGGTGAAATGAACCGTGCGCTTAATTCACCCGCGCGTTTTCTCAATATGATGGTGCGTAATGGTGTCCCACAAGACAATATGAAAATGGCCGTGGTCATTCATGGAACCGCCACCATGGATGTGACCAAAGACAGTTTTTACCAAGAAAAAATGGGTGGCCCTAACGGTAATATTGAGCTGATTAAGGCCCTAACCGACAGCGGCATTCGCGTTATTCTGTGTGGTCAAAGTGCAGCCTTTCGCGGTGTGACAAATGAAGACCTGTTGCCCGGTGTTGAAATGGCATTATCTGCCATGACCATCCACACCGACCTGCAAAACCAAGGATATAAGGTTATCCCACGTTAATTGGTTGATGGTGAAGATAAATAAAAGCCCGCCAGATCATCTCTGGTGGGCTTTGTTTATGTGGCGATTGTTTGTTTAGCGCTAGGCATCTGGTGCAGTATAGCCTTTCCTTAGGTTGAAGACGGTGGCTTCATAGGTCATCACCACTTCATCCTTTTGGTTAAGGCATTTATATTCGATGACATTGAGGCCCATATAAGGGCGACTTTTTGAAACACGGGCCTCGATAATTTTGTTTTTCAGGCGCAAGACATCACCGGGGTAAACGGGGCGTTTCCAGTTTAATTTGTCAATACCGCGCCCACCAAGGCCGTGCCATTTATGTTCGGCCAAATAATCTACCGTCATGTGCATTACCATGGCGCAGGTATGCCACCCGCTAGCGCATAGTTTGCCAAAATGCATTTTAGCGGCGGCTTCATCGCTAAGGTGAAAGGGTTGTGGATCATATTTTTGGGCAAATTCAATAATCTCTTCACGGGTTACTTCATAGGCACCAAACTCAAATTCATAGCCCACTTCAAGGTCTTCAAAATAAGTACCTTCATCACCTGCCATAATTATTCCTTTCAACAAAAAAGCCTGCCCCCATGATAGAGAGCAGGCCTAAATGTGCAAGTAAGATTTAAACGATTAAACGTTAAAGCGGAACAGCATGATATCGCCGTCTTTAACCAAATAATCTTTACCTTCAAGGCGCATTTTACCGGCATCTTTGGCGCCTTGCTCACCTTTAAAAGCGATATAATCATCAAAGCTGGTGGTTTCAGCACGGATGAAGCCATGCTCAAAATCAGTGTGAATAACACCAGCGGCTTGTGGGGCAAGGGTGCCATCAACAATGGTCCACGCGCGGGCTTCTTTCGGGCCACAGGTGAAATAGGTGATTAAACCAAGCAGGTCATACCCCGCTTTAATAATGCGGGTCAGGCCAGTTTCTTCAAGGCCAATGGCTTCTAGGAATTCTTTTTTCTCGTCTTCGTCTTCAAGTTGGGCAATTTCAGCTTCAACGGCGGCTGAAATGATCACGCTGCCGGCACCTTGTGCCTCGGCCATTTTTGCGACCTGCTGGCTAAGGTCATTGCCTTCTGCGGCCTCATCCTCAGCCACGTTTGCCACATATAAAATTGGCTTTGAGGTTAAAAGCTGCAAACCTTGAAAAGCTTTTTTCTCATCCGCGTTATCAAGTTCCATAGTGCGGGCAGGTTTGCCATCTTGAAGAACGGCTAAAACTTTCTCGATCACATCCATGGTTACTTTGGCATCTTTATCACCGCCACGAACCTTGCGCTGTAAGTTGTGGATACGTTTTTCAAGGCTTTCCATATCGGCCAGCATTAATTCAGTTTCAACCGTGTCAGCATCGTCTAATGGGCTTACTTTGCCGTTTACATGGGTGATGTCATCATCTTCGAAACAACGCAATACATGAACAATGGCGTCAACCTCGCGAATGTTGGCCAAAAACTGGTTACCAAGGCCTTCACCCTTACTGGCACCAGCGACAAGGCCTGCAATATCAACAAACGATAATTGCGTTTCGATCACTTGTTTGGAGCCCGCAATTTCAGCGCATTGTTGCAACCGTTTGTCAGGCACAGGAACCGCGCCGACATTGGGCTCAATGGTACAGAAGGGATAATTAGCGGCCGCAGCGGCTGCTGTGTTTGTTAATGCATTGAAAAGGGTGGATTTTCCAACATTTGGAAGACCAACGATACCACATTTAAAACCCATGAGATGATCCTTTTTCGGTTTTTTAAATCTTATAATTCTTTATGCGTTACTTGCTTTTAACTGTCTTTTTTATTTTTGCCAAACATCGCCATCAATTTATCAGCCATGGTGCCTGCTGGTGGCTTTGGCTGCTCGGCTTTTTGGGTGGCGGTGAGGGCAGGTTGCTCGTTCTGGCCTTTGTTGCCCTCGGCTTCTGTTTTAGGCTTTTTAGGGGGCTGTAGAGCCTGTGCCACATTGGTCATAAAGCGGGCATTGTCATTCTTCACCAACCAGCGCACATTTTTGGCAATGGCATCTAACTGCGGGTTTAGCCATTTACTCTCAATTTTAGCAAAGTCACCAAGGACGTGATTATGCACTAAGGCCTTGTCCCCAGGGTGACCAATGCCCATGCGCACCCGCACAAACTGTTCGCCACAATGCGCCATGATGGAGCGCAGGCCATTATGCCCCGCATGACCACCGCCAACCTTCACCTTCAATTTACCAGGCTTTAGGTCCAATTCATCATGAAAAACAATAAGGTCGCCAAGCTCGATTTTATAAAAGCGCATCACTTCTTGCACCGAACGACCACTTTCATTCATATAGGTCATCGGTTTAAGCAAGAGAACCTTTTCGCCGCCAATGCTGGCTTCAAAAACGTCGCCTTGGAATTTTGATCGGGGATTGGGGAGGGATAGATGGTCAGCAATGGCATCAATGGCCATAAAACCAATATTATGCCTGTTATTGGCATAGCGGGGTCCTGGGTTTCCCAATCCGACAATTAGCTTCATGGTTTTGGCCCCTTTCAAAAAGAAATTGGCAGGATACAGCTATCAAGCGGCATCCTGCCAACAATCTTATTCTTCAGATGCTTCTTCAGTGGCAGCTTCTTCGCCAGCTTCTTCAGCACCATCTTCGTCTTCTTCGGACTCAGCACTTTTCAGACCAGAAGGCGCCGCAACGGTGGCGATGGTGAAGTCACGATCGTCAATTGTTGGGGTAACGCCCTCAGGCAACGTAACAGCAGAAATGTGAACGCTGTCACCTAGCTGAAGTGAAGCAAGGTCAATGTCGATGGCAGAAGGAATGTTTTCTGCAGGAACGTGACATTCGATTGAGTGACGAACAACGTTCAATACACCACCAGCACGGATACCTGGGCAATCTTCATCATTAACAAAGTTAACAGGCAATTCCATCACAACAGTCATACCTTTGGTCACACGCAAAAAGTCGATGTGAGTAGGCATGTCAGTGACAACGTGCTTTTGAAGGTCACGGCACATAGCGCGTTCTTTTTTACCGTCTAGCTCAATCTCGAACAAACGAGTCATGAAACCGCCACGGTTGATCAAACGAATAATTTCGTTTTGTGGTAAGTTGATAATGATAGGGTCTTTTTTACCACCATAGATCACGGCAGGAACTTTACCTGCGCGACGGGCAGCGCGAGAGGATCCCTTACCAGCTCGCTCACGGCTCTCAGCAACCAAATTTGTCATTTCGGTCATTTAAATTCTCCTAAATAAAATCGGCCGGAAACAATTCCGCGGCCGAACCAACAAACCTCCAGGGGTGTTTGAAGGGTTTCCCGTTTCATATTACTATCAAAGGGGCGGATGCCTTGTAACGCCACATGGGGGTAAAGGCAAGCCAAAACTGACCAAAATCAACAGAAAAAGCGCTATGAAATATAAAAAGGGGATGGAAAAGACCATCCCCTGAATATGTGCGCCTTTAAAGGGCAGAAAAATATTTGCGACCAGCCTATTTAAAAAGGCTAGAAACAGACGTTTCTGTACTGATGCGACGCATTGCTTCACCAATAAGCGGTGCGATTGATAAGTAACGCACTTTCTTGCAAGATTTGATGTTTTCAGGCGTTAAAATACTGTCGGTTACCACCAACTCGGTCAACATTGAGTTGGTTAAACGGTCGGCCGCAGGGCCAGAAAGAACACCGTGTGAAATGTAGGCGCAGACAGATTTTGCGCCACCTTCCATTAGTGCAGCAGCGGCATTACAAAGGGTGCCTGCGGTGTCAATAATGTCGTCCACAATTACGCAATCCTTGCCAGAAACATCACCAATGATGTTCATCACTTCAGATTCGTTAGGATTATCGCGGCGTTTATCAACAATTGATAAAGGCGCATCGCCAACACGCTTTGCATAGGCACGGGCACGGGCCACACCACCCACATCGGGTGATACGAACATTAAATTGTCAGTGTCATATTTTTCGCGAATGTCACGACAAATAACCGGTGCGGCATAAAGATTGTCAGTAGGAATGTCAAAGAAACCTTGGATTTGGCCAGCATGCAGGTCCATGGTCAAAACGCGGTCAGCACCAGCTTCGGTAATAAGGTTAGCCACCAATTTTGATGAAATTGGGGTCCGTGGTCCCGGTTTACGGTCTTGGCGGGCATAACCAAAATAAGGAATAACCGCGGTGATCCGACGGGCTGAGGCACGTTTTAAGGCATCAATACAGATCAAAAGTTCCATCAAATGGTCGTTGGCAGGATTACTGGTTGACTGGATAACAAAAACATCTTCACCGCGTACGTTTTCATTAATTTCAACAAAAATTTCACCGTCTGAAAACGTTTTGACGCTGGCGCCAGTTAGTTCAATATCTAAATAGTCGGCTACGGCTGTGGCTAAAGGTCGGTTACTATTCCCTGCCAGAACTTTCATTCTCTCATCTCCTGAAGACGGGTGAAGACTCACCCTCAAAAACCCTGCTCACCATTTAGCAAGGTGGGCCGTGAAAGTAAATGTCAATATTTTGTCATAAAGTCAGATATTTTAACGGCCCGTTTGAAACCCTTAAGGGGTAAGGGCAATTGCCGATAATTGACGACCATAATCTGGTTCATTTTTATGCGTCATACGGCGATAACTGTAAAAATCATCGCTTAGTTCATAGGTGTCGAAGGGCAGGGCCTCAACCGATTCGCTCCCAGCAAGTGTGGCTCTATCAACCACCAAGGCGGGCAGTTTACAGTGATAATGCCCCGCCTTGCCAGCCTGAAAATAGGATTTAAAATGGGCATCTTTGGTTAGGAACTGTTGATAAAAGTCGTCGCTGACTTCATAAGATTTTTGCGCAATACACGGGCCTACCGCGGCTTTTATGTTTGAGAGAGATGCGCCAAGTTTTACCATCGCTTCAACGGTGTTTTGCACCACACCGCCTATGGCCCCCTTCCAACCCGCATGGCAGGCGCCAATAACCCCCGCCACTGGGTCAGTAAATAAAACTGGCGCACAATCAGCGGTTAAAATGCCAATCATCAAGTTGGGCTGGTTGGTTACCAAGCCATCGGCCTCAGGTGCTGTTTCGGGCAGTGCTGAAAGGTCATCAATGGTCACCACAATATTGCTGTGAATTTGATAAAGGGTTTGCAGTTGGCCTTTGTCACCAACCAAATGGTGCTTGGCACGCTGACGGTTTTCTATAACCAGATCACGATCATCCTTTGACCCTAAACCAACATTTAAACCCTGATAAACACCCGATGACACACCACCACGGCGACTGAAAAAGCCATGGCGAATGCCATCACCATCAAGAAACGGGGATTGGAAGGTTTTAAGTTGATCAGGCGCCGACATAATATATTGCATCCTTCATTATAATTGTTAGGCGTGGGTTAAGGGCTTTTGTGAAAGGCACAAAGAACTTTAAACAATTGCCCCATTTGATCGGGGGCTGTTAGGCGTTTTAAGGCCTCAAGTATGGCTTTTTGATGGTCAGGTGATTGGCCCTTGGCTAAGGCCTCTGCCCGTTGCCCCATGCCTATGCCCATCAGCCATTGCCCTTGTTCATATAAAGGATCAGTGGCGATACCTTGATCAAAAAACACTGTGGCAAGGCTGTCAAAATTCACATGGGCGGTTAGGTCTGCCTCGCCCAAATGCTGCAAGGGGTCGACATATTGATGACCTTGCAAGGCTTGTAAGCTGTCACCAAAGGCGGTTTTGGCATAACCATAGTCAATAATCACTGCACAGCCAGATTGATGACGCAACATATCAGCAATGGTTTGGGTAATGCTAATGGCTTGTGGGCATACCTCAACAATATCACCATCTTGGGCGCTGGATAAAAAGTCTTTATCTAGGAAATGCAGGCCTGCATTGGGGTGTTTTAGGGCCCACACTAGTTGATGCTCTTCATTCATATCAACGGCGCGTTCGCGCCATACACGGCGGTGTTTTTGAAACTGCATGATGGGTAAGGCGTCAAAAAATTCATTGGCTACCAACAAAATAGGGGCGTCATCAGGCAAGGTTGATAAATCATCATGCCATGTGGCACCTTGCACTTTTTCTTTTTGTAGGGCCCTTAATTGCTGGCTGGTTTCAACAAAATGCACCGATATCCCTTGTTGCAGGGCAGGGGCAAGGGCAAAGGTTTTAAGAATATCAGCCATTAAGGTGCCGCGCCCCGGCCCCAACTCGACCAAATGACAGTGGGCTGGCTCTCCCAGCTTTTGCCATTGGTTAATCAAATAAACCCCAATCATTTCACCAAACATTTGGCTAACCTCGGGGGCTGTAATGAAATCACCCTTTTCACCAAACACCACCTGTTTTTGATAATAGCCATGGTCAGGGTGCATTAAGCAAGTCGCCATAAAGTCAGACACACTAAGCGGGCCTTGGGTCTTAATCATTTGGCATACCAGTCGATGCAGGGCGTTTGATGATGGCTCAGCCATAAAGCAATTCCTTTAAACTAGGCTTGTTTGGCTTTTTTTGTGGCGTACAGCACAAACCCCAACCCAACAGCCAGCATCGGTAGACTTAAAATTTGTCCCATACTGATAAAACCGCCAATGAGACCAAGGTGGGCATCCGGCACCCGCACAAATTCTACCAGATAGCGGGCTAAACCATAGCCTAGGAAAAACACCCCGATCAGCATGCCAGGATAACGGCTGATGTTTGTGCGTTTAAACAAATAAGACAGCAGCAAATATAAAATGAGGCCTTCACCAAGGGCTTCATAAAGCTGGCTGGGGTGACGTGCCACATCGCCGCCCGATGGAAAGGTCATCGCCCATGGTAGGTTAGAGGGTGAGCCCCATAATTCACCATTGATAAAGTTGGCAACACGGCCAAAAAATAAGCCAATAGGTGAGACAACGGCGATGCGATCGCCAAACTCAAACAGCGGTATTTTCTTTGCCTTGGCATAAAGAATGGTGGTTACCACAACCCCTGCAAGCCCCCCATGGAAAGACAGTCCGCCATCCCAAAGGCGCAAAATATCCCCCATATGACTGAAATAGTAACTAGGATTATAAAACAGTACATAGCCCAATCGCCCACCTGCAATAATGCCCACCATACCCCAAACGATAAAGTCATCAATTTGTTGTTTGTTGAAAGGGGATTTGGGTTGCTCGGCCATTTTGGATAGTTGCCACCACGCAAAGATTAAACCACTCAAATAGGCTAAGGAATACCATCTTATGACAATAAAGCCCCACTGAAATAAAATTGGATCAATATTGTGATAGGCCAACGTTGTCGTAGCCATATAATCGTACATGATAGACTTTCCCCTAGCTTAAAGCAGAATTGCGGCCTTGATCCTATAGGATGATTATTTATGTCGCAAGCGGTGAGTGCGGCTTTTGTGATAACTGCTTTCTCCTTGCAATGACAGCGAATCTACCGCATATAAAAGGCATGTTTTTAATGACTGACTAGAAGACGGAGCCTTCACCATGCAATCAGATAATCCTTTTTTAAATGACCTTGCTAAATTAGCGTCTGGTGCTGCTGGTGGTTTAAATGGGTTGCGCCAAGAAATTGAAGCAGGTGTTAAGGCAAAGGTGGAAAGCTTAGCCGCTGAAATGGATTTGGTTAGCCGCGAGGAATTTGAGGTTGTTAAAGAGATGGCAACTAAGGCCCGCCTTGAAAATGAAGAGCTGAAACAACGCCTTTCTGAGCTGGAAGCTCAGTTGAAAAAATAGCCTTTCAAAAGGCTTTGAACGCCTCCACACCTAAGTTTATGTGAAAAGATTCCTAATTGGTACGCCCTCAAGGGGTTTGAATCGCATTGGTGATTTATCCACAGTTTTTTTTCGAAATATTTGAATTGTCTCTTGTGTGTGTGGCTATCACATGGCACTCTATATTTAGTCGATTCATTACGGGGTGAATCAAAATCTTGTGTCTGACGGTGGATATAGGGTGTTGAGAAAACAACCATTGTCAGGGCAAAGATACAAGAAAGTGGGGAAGCCATGTCGGCATCATTAGCATCAAATTCAGACGGTTTAATCATTAATCCCTTGGATAATGTGGAAATGCTGTTTGGGGAAAACGGCTGGCCTTACGAGCGTGTTGGGTCAGAAGAAATTTGTGCCACCATCACGGGTCAATGGTGTGAGTATCATTTACGCTTTTTCTGGCGTGAAGAGGGCCGCATTTTGCAAATGGCTTGTATGTTTGACTTAAAGGTTCCTGAAAGCAAGCAGCCAGCCATTTATGAAACCCTTTCACGCATTAACGAGCGCGTTTGGTTAGGCCATTTTGAAACATGGTCGGAAGAAGGTGTTCTGATGTTCCGTCAGGCCATGATGATGAATGCCTTGAACGAGCCAACTGGTTTAAGCGTGTGTTCTGAATTGGTTGAAACCGCCTTGAAAGAGTGTGAGCGTTTTTATCCGGTGTTCCAATTTGTGATGTGGGCTAACAAAACCCCCATTGAAGCCATTGATGCCGCCATGCTTGAGACATTCGGCGAAGCGTAAAATATCTTAAAAAAGATAAGATGGTGCCATTAATTTTTAATGGCGCCTTTTTTATGCCTGATTACAGGCTATATATATTTTTAAATCAGTTAAAAAAAATTAAGGGAATCGGAATGAGTGAATTAAGTATCTTCAGTGTTACTAGGCCTTTGGTGATTGTCGGTTGTGGTAAAATGAGTGGTTCATTGCTAACCGCATGGCTGAAAAAGGGTGTTGCTAAAGATTCAGTCCTCATTATTGACCCTAATTTTGATAATAGCTCGTTCGGTTTTGATGCGTCCCAAATTTTAACGGATATTCGCCAATTGCCAACAAGTAAAAAGCCTAAAATGATGGTGCTGGGCATTAAACCGCAAATCATTTTCCCTGTTCTTGCAACCCTGAAAGATCATGGCGTTTTGGCTGATTATGTTGTCTCTATTGTGGCGGGGATTGGCCAAAAACAAATTGCTGACTATTTGCCAGATAACGCACATTTAACCCGCATTATGCCAAACACCCCTTCTTCTGTGGGGGAAGGGGTTACTGCCGCCGTAAAACGCCCTGATATGGGCGATGATGAAAAGTCTTTGATTAGCGCCATGATGAACGCGGTTGGCAAGGGCTTTTGGGTTGATAATGAAAATGAGTTAGACATGGTTACTGGCGTTTCAGGATCTGGCCCAGCTTATGTGTTTCATATGGTTGAGGCCTTGGCAGCCGCAGGGGTCAATGTCGGTCTTGAGGAAGACCAAGCCATGGCGATGGCAAGACAAACCATCATTGGTGCTGCGAAATTATTATCCGAGAGTGATGAAGATGCCAGACAATTACGCCGCAATGTTACCAGCCCCAATGGCACCACCGAAGCTGGCTTGAATGTTTTAATGGCGGATGATGGATTAGGACGCCTTATGCGCCACACCGTTAAGGCCGCCATTGACCGCGCCAAAGAATTATCCAAAGAAATGTCAGGGGACGATTAGGCGGCCTTTAAAGAAAGCCAAGCCTTCGGTTAAATTATGTTTGTCTGTTGTTAGGGCGCGTGCTTAAATCAAGCATCTTTTTAAAAGGCAAAGGGGGATGCCATGGTGTTAACGATGGATGACCGTGACGGTTATATTTGGTTAGATGGTCAACTGGTTGATTGGCGCAGCGCCAATGTGCATATTTTAACCCATGCCATGCATTATGCCAGTTCAGTGTTTGAGGGTGAACGCGCCTATAATGGTGTGGTTTTTGAGCAAGATAAGCATCACCAGCGCCTTATTGATGGTGCCGCCTTTATGGGCATGAAGGTGCCATGGTCGCTGGAACAAATAAACCAAGCGGTTTCAGATACATTAAAGGCCAATGGCTTGGTCGATGCCTATGTGCGCCCCTTGGTTTGGCGTGGGGCAGAGCGCATATCTGTTAGTGCCCCTGACGCCACCATTCACCTTGCCATTGCCACTTGGCCGTGGCCTAAATATTTTCCGGATGAGGTGATCAAAAATGGCATGCGTTTGGATATTTCCAAATGGCGTAGGCCATCGCCTGAAACCGCGCCTGCCACCATAAAGGCAGCAGGGCTTTATATGATTTGCACGCTCTCCAGTAACGAGGCTCTTTCAAAAGGTTATAACGATGCCTTGTTGTTGGATTATCGCGGCGACATAAGCGAGGCCACTGGGGCCAATATCTTTTTGATTCGCGACGGCGTTATTCACACGCCTGACCCACATTGTATTTTAAATGGTATTACCCGCCAAACTATCATACGCCTTGCCCGTGAGCGGGGTATTGAGGTGATTGAGCGCCCGATACCATTTGAGGAACTTGGCAGTTTTGATGAGGTGTTTTTAACTGGCACCGCTTATGAAGTGATCGGTGTGTCCTCCATTGGTGACCATAGTTTTACCATGGGTGATACCACACGTCAGTTAGCCAAGGATTATGATGATTTGGTTAATCGTCGTGTCTAGGGGGACTAGGTTTTAGGATTAATCCATTTGTTTGCAGCATCATTGTCGCTGTCAAGGGCTTCAACCCATTGGCTTTGACCGTCTTTGGTGGTTTCTTTTTTCCAAAAGGGCGCCTTTGTTTTCAACCAATCCATTAAAAATTGCGCTGCCTCAAAGGCGTCTTGGCGATGCGAAGATGCCGTGATCACAAGAACAATTTGTTCAGTTGGTTTTAGGGCGCCAACACGGTGAATGATAGTAAGGTCTTCTAAATGCCAGCGTTTTTGGGCTTCAACAGCAATCTCACTTAGTTGCTTTTCGGTCATGCCGGGATAATGCTCAAGCGTCATATCCACAAGGTTTTGATTGTGAGACGTGTCTCGCACATGGCCAACAAAGCTGACCACCGCGCCAATGGCTGGGTTGCTTTCGGTTAGGCGCAGGCTTTCAGTGGATACATCAAAATCATCATGTTGGACGGAAATTTTCATCTGTCTTATCCGCCGGTTACAGGTGGGAAAAAGGCCACTTCATCGCTGTCTGATAGAGGGTGATCAAAGTTAGCAAAGCTTTGGTTCACCGCCACCCTTAAAAGGCTGCTATCATCAAAAGCATGGGCACCCTTTTCATCACGTTTTTTTAAAAAATCCATCAGATCAGCAACGGTTTTGATAGTGGTTGGAAGGGTAAGTTCTTCTTCCGCCATATCCATTTTTTCGCGCATCCAAGCAAAATAACATATTTTCATCGCTGTCTCCCAAGGGGCCAGATCACATGTGTTTTAAGCCTGCACGCAAATAATCAAACCCAGTGTAAAGGGTTACAATTGCCGCTATCCACAAGCAGGTGATGCCAATTTCTATGGCAGGCAACCCAAATGGCGCCGATGTGCTAATTAAAAAGGCCCCAAGGGCAAACATTTGAAACGCGGTTTTCCATTTGGCGAGAAAGGTGACAGGCACCGATACAGTTTGGCCAGATAAGAACTCACGCAGGCCTGACACCATAATTTCGCGCAATAAAATGATCAAAGCCGCGATGACGTGATAGCCTTCAATGCGACCATCAGCGACCGCCATGATTAAAATGGCTGCTACCATTAATTTATCGGCAATGGGGTCTAAAAACTGGCCAAGTTTTGAGGTGGTGCCATAAATGCGTGCCAAATAACCATCAAAAAAATCAGTGATAGAAGCAAAGAAAAAGGTCGTGCACAAAATCCAATTTTGCCAAGGGGTGTCCCAATAAAATACTGCCACCAAGAAGGGAATCGCCAAAATGCGTCCTAAGGTGAGTATATTGGGAAGGTGTTTCATCATAATGTTTTCCTCAGCACAAATGAATGATGCGCTAATGTAACCTAACCAGTGTGATCGTCAACCGCATAAAATGGTTATGGCGAAATAACAAGGAATAGCAAAAGGTAGCGGCTTATTCGTGGAAATAATCATAAATGGTTTGGGCAATGGCGGCGGAAATACCATCAACTGCCTTTAGGTCCTCAATACCAGCATTGCTCACCTCTTTTGCGGATCCAAAATGGTGAAGTAAGGCTTTTTTACGTTTCGCCCCAATGCCGGGCACACCATCCAATGGGTTTTTATGAATATCTTTAGACCGTTTAGCACGGTGGGTACCGATGGCAAAGCGATGAGCTTCGTCCCTTAGGCGCTGTAAATAATAAAGCGCAGGGTCACCATCTTCGATCATAAAGGTACTTTTCTCGGGCATATGAAACTGTTCACGCCCTGCATCGCGGTCTTCGCCTTTTGAGACGCCAACAAAGGTCACGTCTTGAATGCCTAGTTCATCAATCACCTCCATCACGGTGTTTAGTTGGCCGCGTCCACCGTCTATAAGCACCAAATCAGGCCAAGCTTCACCTTTTTTGTCGGGATCTTCTTTAAGCGCCCTTGAAAAACGACGATAAAACACCTCGCGCATCATGGCAAAGTCATCGCCTGGGCGGGTGTCAGGGTTTTTTATGTTAAATTTACGATAGTGGTTTTTCATGAACCCTTCAGGCCCAGCCACAATCATGGCGCCTGTGGCATTGCTGCCTGAAATGTGGCTGTTATCATAAACCTCAATTCGTTTCGGTGGCGTTTCCATCTCAAAATGATCGGCTATAGCGCGCATGTTCTTTTGATGTGATGAGGTTTCTGCTTGCTTGCGCTCAAGCGCTGCTTTAGCGTTTTTAATAGCATCTTCAATCAGGTTTTTCTTCTCGCCGCGCTGGGGCAAGTGAATTTTAACCTTATACCCCGCAGACAAGCTAAAGGCTTCTTCCATGACATCAACCACTTCGGGCATATGACTAACAATGATGCTGCCGGGCGCAGGCTTGTTGTCATAAAACTGGCTGATGAAGGCTGCTAGAATTTTGTCGATGGTTTCTTTTTTGTCATGACGTGGGAAATAGGCGCGGTTGCCCCAATTGCGGCCTGCCCGATAAAAGAACACTTGTATGCAGGTTTGACCATCATGTTGATAAAGCGCAATGACATCAGCATCGCCCACGCTGCGGGTGTTGATATTTTGGTGTTGCTGAACACGGGTGAGGGCCTGCAAGCGATCTCTGAGCGCTGCGGCCTTTTCAAATTCTAAATTATCACTGGCCTCCTGCATGTCTTCGGCCAATTTCTTCTGGATACCACTTTCCCGGCCCTTTAAGAAGGCGTCAGCATCCTTAATGAGGGATTGGTAGTCAGATTGGCCAATACGATCAACACAGGGCGCTGAGCAGCGCTTAATTTGGTATAAAAGGCATGGTCGGCTGCGATTGTTGAAAACATTATCCGTACATGACCGCAATAAAAACACCCGCTGCAAGGTGTTTAAGGTTTGGTTGACCGCGCTGGTGCTGGCAAAGGGGCCATAATAATAGCCGTTGTTTCTTTGTTTGCCACGATGCTTGGTCAATTGTGCCCAAGGGTGGTCGGTCTTAATCAATAGATAGGGAAAGGATTTATCATCGCGCAGCAAAACATTGAAGCGTGGTTTCAGTTTCTTGATCAAGTTGGCTTCAAGAAGTAAGGCTTCTGCCTCGGTGTTTGTTTCAATAAAAATCATGCTGTGGGTCAGCGACACCATCCGGGCAATGCGTGTGCTTAGGGCCTTTAGGCGGGTGTAGCTAGCCACCCTTTTTTGCAGCTCTTTTGCCTTGCCCACATAAAGAACATTTTCATCCTCATCCAGCATGCGATAGACACCGGGGCGAAAAGGCAGTGTTTTAAGATAACCGCGCACCACGGCAGAACCCCGTTTGAAAGAAACGGCGCTGTCTGCATCAGTGCGCTCGGCATCGTTTATGTCATTATCTTGAAATGTATCGCTCATATTGTTCAAACTTTAACAGCAGTTTTTGCTGAATGAAAAGCACATTTTTGCGAGCGGCCTCATACCTAAAAAGCTAAGTGTTTGAAAACACATTAAGTTTTTGTTAACGAATCTCTTGGCTATGGTGCTGCCCAAAAATCAAAAGTGATGCAATGTTTTTCTTATCCACGGAACCTGTGGATAACTATGTGAAAAACTTTGGGAGGATAGGCTAAACCCATAGGTTTTATTACATTTATAAGACATTGCCTAAAAAATAGGCATAAATATAACCGGCTGTTTTTAAACGTTTTTTTTATTGTTTTCAGGAGGTGTGCGAAACAAAAACAGAATTAATACACTGATTATTCGTGAAATATGAGTTATTACGGGCTTTGTGTGTAAAATATTCCTTAACCCTTGTCTAATCCCTTGTAATGACGCCCTAATTACCATAAACAGCGACTTTCTTGTTAAGATAGGACAGCTTGTTACGGTTGGTTAACGAAATGATTGAAAGTCTGGTGTTTGCCAAGCAAGATGTTGACCACCATCAAGGGCCAGCATTTGCCCGGTGATAGATGGGCTGGATAAGAAGAAGTCGATTGTTTTGGCAATTTCTTCAGGGGTTGTGCCATGCCCCAAGGGAACTTTTTCTTGTTCCTCATGAAATTCGTCTTCTGACTGATGGATGCTTTTTAATACAGGGCCCGGCCCAATGGCGTTGACGCGTATATGAGGGGCCAAGGCTTGTGCGCTGGTTTGTGTTAGGGTCCAAAGAGCAGACTTAGCAAGGGTATAGCTGCTGAATTCGGGGTTTAGGTTCCACACCCGTTGGTCAATCATATTGATGATGTTGCCGGCCTCATTTATTGGGCATTGCTTAGCAAATTGCTGGGTCAGCTGAAACGGGGCTTGAAGGTTTGACTTTATATTTTGGTCCCAGCTTTCAGCTGTTGTGCTTGTCATGTCATCATAAATAAAGCTTGAGGCATTGTTGATCAGCGTGGTTAGAGGCTTTCCTATGGCTTTAACAGCACGCTCAATAAGGCAATCAGTAGCGTTATTGTCGGTTAAATCAGCCCCAACAATGGCACTATGACACCCTCCGTTGTTCAGGGATTGGGAGAGAGCTTCAGCCTTTTCTTTTGAGCGATTATAATGGATCACAACCGAGGCACCTTGGTTGGCAAAATAGGTCGCAATGTGCTTGCCAATTCGGTCTGCAGATCCGGTTACAAGGATGGTTTGTTGATGATGCTTTAAGTGGGACACAGCTATCTCCTTGCCATAAGAACTAGCCTGTTTAGAAATAGGCTATTGAACCATTACCGCGCTGCCGCTGGTGATCCCTTGGGCGACAATGAACATATAACTAACATACAGCGTACAAAATACAATGCCAGCAATGCGGTTGATTTTGGTCTTCATCAAGGCAAAAGGCAACAGGGTTAATGAGGCCGCAAGCATGACCCACACATCAAAGGATAGAATATCGTCTGGCATTGGAATGGTGCCAAATTGTGATGACACGCCAATGATCGCCAATATGTTAAAGATATTACTGCCGACAACATTACCAAGGGCAACGTCGCAATGCCCCTTTAGCGAGGCAATAATGGCTGTGACCAATTCAGGAATTGACGTACCGAGGGCCACCAAGGTTAAGCCAATAACTGCCTCAGAGACACCAAGGCCACGGGCAATAGTAACGGAACCAGTAACCAATAGATGCGCGCCATAGGCAAGACCCACAAGGCCGCCAATCACCAAAACGGTTGCAAGGAAATAGCCATCTGGGTTTTTAGCAACATCGCCTAATTCATCAACCAAAATATCTTGATCATTACAGCCACCTTCGGCTTGTCGAGATTTTGATGAATGATATAGAAAACCAGCAAGAAGGATGAGGAAAATGACACCCTCAAACATAGCAAAGCCGCCCATATAACCAAAAATAATGAAAAGACCAGAAATAAGCAGCATGAAAACAATATTGCTGATGGTTTTTGGTGAACCACACATCAAGGGCGCAATGATGGCAGGAAGTCCCAAGACCAACCATATATTGGCGATGTTACTGCCGATAACATTACCCAAAGCAAGGGTTGGTGCGCCAATCAAAACGGAGTCAATACCGACCAGTAATTCAGGGGCAGAGGTGCCAAAAGCCACAATGGTTAAGCCAATAATCAACGGGGGAACGCCAAATCTTTGGGCCAGCGAAACCGATCCGCGCACCAAAAATTCACCTGCAAAAACCAAAAGGGCTAGGCCACCTAAAACTTGAATATAAGCCATGTAAAAATTTGCGTACTCTTAAAAATTTGTTTTTATTTCAGGGCGTTGCGCACAATGAAAGGTCACAGTGACCCACTTGCAAGAAGCCCTTAACGTCATTGCGAGCACTTTATATAGTGATTGTTTGTCAAATTCAAAGGGGAAACTTTGCTTTTCCTGAATTAAAATGCGGACTATTTCACCGACACTGCCAAGGTGTCATTATGACGGGTCAGGAAGGTCCTTAAATAATTAGCAATGTCGCTGGATGATTTAAAGCCAGCGGCAACAGCGGCTTGGTTCATTTCTTCGGCAGTTACACTGTCTGGTTTTGCATAGTCTTGCAGGTTTTGATAAAAACCAAGGGTGAACATGTCATAATCCGAACCGAAATCAGTGGTGAATATCATGTTGGGGTTAAGGTTTATGCGCATCAAAAAGTCATTTTCCATTTGGCGCTGTTTTAACAAGTCATCATAATGGCCGCCGCGCGCCGAGAACATTTCAATATGATAAAAATCATTGCGGTTAAAGGCCCCTAACACCACTTCATGGCTGGGTCCACGAACATAAAGTTGCTCACGGTAATCAATGCGGTTGTTTAATTCGTTGGTAGTCAGGGTGATTGCCTCTTGAAACTGCTGTCTAACTGCCGCCTTTTGAGGGCCATAATGGCTGCTATATCCGCCCTCAATGGGGGTTAAAAGAAACAAATCCCAATGGTCCCCTTGGCTGTGGCGCATAATCATTGGCGGTTGCTGGCCAATGGCTGTGAAATAATTATTTGCTTTTAGTGATTTATAAAGCTCAATCAGCTCTGTCATTTTGCCAGGAACAGCCCGGATCATATCCACTTGATATAGGTCATTCCCCACTGTTTGTTGATTGGATGATTGTGCCTTACCCATTAAAGGCGCAAAAGCCATAATCACGACAAAAATCTTTGCTATTAATTTAAAGTGATTTAAAACAATGGATAATCCTTGCATGCAACCAACCCCATGGAAAAAAGTCTATGATGGTTGACAGTGTGTTCAATTTTTTATTCTTTGACAAGGCTTTGTTGATAATCATACGGTTGTCATTATGCTATAAGTGTGCTGACATGCTGTTTATTAGATAGTTTGATTGATGGAAGACTGAATGAAAGGCACGGATATATTAAAACCCTATAGCGCGGTTGTTGTTGACAGTGATGAAGCAACGCGGCGCATTATGGTGGCTATTTTACGCGGGTTTGGCCTATCGGGTGTTTATGCAACCCCCAGTGCGGAACGTGCCAAAGAACTGATCGCAGGTGGCCGTGTTGATTTGGCTATTATGGATCGTTTTTTAGAAAATTCAGAGCCCTTTGGTTTGTTGTCAGATATACGCTGGTCTAAAGACTTTCCTAAGCGTGATATCCCCATCATTATTTGTACGGGCTATACGTTGGTGGATGAAATTTTTGAAGCCCGCGATAATGGTGCCGATGAAATTATCGCCAAACCCGTTGATGTTAAACAAGCGTTAAAGAAAATTGGTATGGCGCTGTTTGAGCGCCGCCCATTTGTTGACAGTGTGGTGTATGCAGGGCCGTGCCGTCGCCGCCGTCGTTCACAATTTACCGGTGATGACCGTCGCCGTGTCGGCAAAAAACAACTAGACCAACGTGATATCGATAAGGTCATGGGCTATAAAAAATAATGCAAACCCTTTAGTAAAGAATAAGTGTGATGTCTAAATACCGCGATTTAATGTTATTTGCTGATAAGCTGGTCTCTAATGCAAAAGAGAATATGGACGAGCTGAAGCCCGAACTACAGGTGAAACTGTTGGCGGACGTTTCAGTGTTGCGCCAAATGGCGAAAAATAAAAATAATGTTAATATCGATAAAATGCGCGAAATTGCCTATGAGATTAAATCCATTGCAGCGCCACTGGATATGCCTGAAGTGTCGCAAGCGGCAGATTTGCTGTGGCGGGTTTTAGAAATGGTGCCTGCTGATCAAAAGCTAGATGTGATTTTAGAAAGCTATTGCCGCACCGTTGATATCTTAGTGCGTGAAGCCAAGGCAGGCAAAGGTGAGCAAGGGAAAGTGTTAATTCATGCCCTATTTGAATTGTTTGCTAAACACCAAAAAATGTGGGGAAATTAACCCCCCTTCATGGCAACAGGAGGTTATTGCCTGCCACCTGAATAGTTTACCGAGTTAATTTTACCGCCCCCTTCTGACGACCTCAGACGGGGATGTTTTTTTTGGCCATTATAGGTCAGGCAAACACCATGGATTCAATAAGTATTTCAAGGCCTCTTCAAGAAAATTTCTTCGCTATAAATTTTTGGCATATGGCTTGCAGCTATGATGGCAATTATAAAATTTGATGGCAAAGACCGTCATGCCTATCTGGGACAAGATACCTAATTGATCATCGGCTGCAGAATCCGCGCTGTTGTTTACCATTTTTGATTTGAGGAAACCACACTGTGTCCCAAGACATACACAATTATTTTGCTGATTATAACGCCCTTGTGGTGGATGAAAGCGCCGATAGCCGCGCGATAATGTCAGCTGTCTTGGGGGCGTTTAAATTGAAAAGTGTTACCGTGGCAGACGATTATCAAAAAGCCTTGAAAAATATTAGAACTGAACAAATTGACTGCATTGTTATTGATTGGATGTCAGATACCGAGCATGGCTTGCAATTGGTGCGTGATGTGCGAAACGCCAATCACCATATTGCCAATATCCCGATCATCTTATGCACCGCAAGAACCGACCTTGGCAGATTAGAAGAAGCCACCAAGGTGGGCGTTGATGAAATTATCGCCAAACCCTTAAAGCCCGATGTTGTTTTGAAGAAGCTGGCATCTGCTTTTTACGGACGAAAGTCTTATGTGGTGAATGGTGATTTAGCCAACAAGCGGCGCAGGCTAAACCATCCCTATAAGATGAAGGCCAATCAATCTAGCGATCAACAGCAGTCAAGCAGAAGACCCGTTTGAGGAGACCCGAAATGCAGTCCATAACATTGGATGAAGTTTTAGAAGCATCGGACCGCCTAATCTATGAGGCTGAGGCGGCCTTGGTCGAGCTGGCTAAGGATTATGATGCTATTTTGTTAGACCGTTTGAACGATCTAAAGTATGCGCTGTTGATCCATGATTATCCATGGGCCTTAAAGCAAGCTTATGATTTATCAGCGGTGGCGGGCACCTATGATTGGCCGCTAATTTCGCAAACGGCCGATAGCTTGCGCATTTTGTTGGAAAGCTTAAAGGGGCGCCCCTTATCCAGCGAGGTGCGTCGCATGCATTTAGCAGCCATGTATTTCTTTGTGGAAAAAGATATGAAAGGTTTTGATCCGCGCGGCACACAAATTTTACGCACCATTTTAAAGGTGCATATTCGTCATTAAACCCAATCATGCTTTAAGGCGCCATCGATAGGGGATAGTCTTTTTAGTAAAAGATTATTCTTTTTCAAATCGTCGGTGGCTTAGATATGATCCTTTGAACTGAATGTTGTAGCGAGCAATTGCTACAACATTTTTTTTCGGGATTTTCCTTTATAGGCGCGGGTGCCGCCCGTACCTGCATGGCTGCGGCCTGTGGGGCGCACCATCAGGCCAAGGTCTTGATCCTCAAGGCGTTTAATTTCATCGCGCAGGCGGGCGGCATCTTCAAATTCAAGATTGGCGGCGTGTTCTTTCATGCGTTTTTCAAGGTCTTTAATCACCGCTTCAAGGTTATGGCCCATGGCGTGGGTCATGTCAGCATCGCCCGTATCAACGGTGACATGGTCACCTTCGGCAACACCTTCAAGAATGTCATTGATGTTTTTCTTGATACTGGCGGGGGTAATGCCATGTTCTTCATTATAGGCTATTTGTTTTTTGCGACGCCGTTCGGTTTCATCAAGGGCGGCTTTCATGCTGCGGGTAATTTTGTCGGCATAAAGAATAACCCTGCCATCCAGATTACGCGCTGCGCGACCAATGGTTTGCACAAGGCTGGTTTCTGACCGTAAAAAACCTTCTTTATCAGCATCCAAAATCGCCACAAGGCCACATTCGGGAATGTCCAAGCCTTCCCGCAATAGGTTAATGCCGATTAAAACGTCAAATGCCCCAAGGCGCAGGTCGCGGATAATTTCAATGCGCTCAAGGGTGTCAATGTCACTGTGCATATAACGTACCCGAACGCCATGTTCGTGCAAATATTCGGTTAGGTCTTCGGCCATGCGCTTGGTCAGTGTGGTGACCAGCACGCGGTTGCCCTTTTTGGCTTCAAGGCGGCATTCGGACATTAGGTCATCAACCTGTGTTTCAACGGGGCGTATCTCACATTCGGGGTCAATCAGGCCGGTTGGGCGAATAACTTGCTCTGCAAAAACGCCAGATGTTTGCTCCAACTCCCACTTGCCCGGCGTGGCAGAAACAAACACCGATTGTGGGCGCATGGCATCCCATTCTTCAAATTTTAAGGGGCGATTATCAGCACAGGATGGCAGGCGAAAGCCATATTCGCTTAAGGTTTTCTTGCGTGCCGCATCACCCTTATACATGCCGCCCAATTGTCCCACGGTGACATGGCTTTCATCCACAAATAAAAGCGCATTATCAGGTAAATATTCAAACAATGTAGGCGGTGGCTCACCGGGGTTTCGGCCTGTTAGATAACGGGAATAGTTTTCAATCCCCGCACAGGTACCAGAGGCAGCAATCATTTCCAAATCAAACAGGGTACGTTGTTCAATGCGTTGTGCTTCAAGCAGCATATTGGCGTCTTGAAACTCTTTAAGGCGTAGGTCCAATTCGCGCTTAATACCCTTCATCGCCTGATCAAGGGTTGGCTTGGGCGTTACATAGTGGCTGTTGGGGTAAAGTTTAATCGCTTCAAGGGCGTGTTTTTTCTCGCCCGTTAGGGTGTCAAACTCATGAATGGCTTCTATTTCATCGCCAAACATCGAAAGCCGCCAACCGCGATTTTCATAGTGCGATGGGAATATCTCAATAACATCGCCGCGCACACGGAAGGTGCCGCGCTCAAAATTTTGGTCATTGCGCTTATATTGCAAGGCCACCATGCGGCGTAACAACTCGCGGTCATCAACAATGTCGCCCACCTTTAAGGTTTCGGTCATGGCGGTGTAGGTTTCAACCGATCCAATACCGTAAATACAAGAAACCGAGGCCACAATGATCACATCATCGCGTTCCAACAGCGCACGGGTGGCAGAATGGCGCATACGGTCAATTTGGGCGTTAATGCTGGCTTCTTTTTCAATATAAGTGTCGGATCGTGGCACATAGGCCTCAGGTTGGTAATAGTCATAATAACTGACAAAATATTCTACCGCATTATCAGGGAAGAATGATTTAAACTCGCCATATAGCTGGGCCGCAAGGGTTTTATTGTGCGCCAATATTAGGGCAGGGCGCTGGGTGGCTTCAATCACCTTTGCCATGGTGAAGGTTTTGCCCGATCCGGTCACGCCCAACAGCACTTGGCTATCTTCTTCGCCCTTAACCCCTTCAACCAATTCAGCAATGGCCTTTGGTTGGTCGCCGCTTGGCTCAAAGTCAGAAACCATGGTTATTGGCTTGCCGCCCTCGGTTTTAACAGGCTTTTCGGGCCTGAAATACATCGGGTCTTCGGCTTTTTTCTGGTTTCTAATATCAATATGGCTCATGGGGTTCTCTACGACCTTTTATGCGCGCTGGTTTAAGGGGGCTATAGTAAAACCTTGGGCCAAAAAAACAACCAAGGAAATCAGATATGGTGCTTGATCCTAATCGGCCTTAGCAGTAATGTTTTTTCAAAATAACCATCAGGGGTGTTGCTATGACCTATCTCGCAAAAAATATTATGAAAGTTCAACCAGCGGCAACCATTGCTGTGACCAATCGCGCCATGGAATTACAGGCTGAGGGCCGCGATATCATCAGCCTTGGCATGGGCCAGCCTGATTTTGACACCCCTGACCATATTAAAGAAGCCGCAGTTAAAGCCATTTGGGATGGTGAAACCAGTTATCCCCCTGTGCCCGGCACCCCCGCGGCCCGACAAGCGGTGAAAGATAAGTTTAAGCGTTTCAACGGTCTTGATTACGATATTGATCAAGTGATGGTCAGTGCAGGCGGTAAACAGGTGATTTATAACGCCCTTGTTGCCACCCTTAACCCTGGGGACGAAGTTTTGTTACCTGCACCTTATTGGGTTAGCTATCCCGATATGGTCACCGCCCTTGGTGGGGTAAACAAGGCCATACCCACTACCCTTGAAAACAACTTTAAAATGATGCCAGAAGACCTTGAAGCCGCCATTAGTGATAAAACCAAATGGCTAATCTTCAATGTGCCATCCAACCCCACAGGTGCCGCCTACACCCGCGCGGAACTTGAGGCCTTAGCGGCGGTGCTTGAACGCCACCCGCATGTGTTGGTACTCTCTGACGAGATTTATGAGCACATCACTTATGGCGACTTTAAGTTTACTTCTATGGCGTCGATCAGCCCTGCCATGTATGAACGCACCCTCACCATGTCAGGGGTGGGTAAGGCCTATGCTATGACAGGATGGCGCATTGGTTATGCCGGTGGCCCGAAAGAGCTGATTAAAACCATGATCAAAGTGCAAAGCCAAGCCACATCGGGCGCTTGTTCCATTGCCCAAGCTGCCACGGTTGCCGCCCTAAATGGCCCCTTAGACATTGTTGAAGAACGGGTGAGGGAATTTGAAGCACGCCGCGATATGGTGGTTAGCATGCTTAATCAGGCAAAGGGCCTGTCATGCCCAACACCTGAAGGCGCCTTTTATGTTTACCCAAATTGCGCTGACCTCATCGGTAAAAAACGCCCCGACACTGGCGCGGTGATTGCCAATGATGAAGACTTTGTCACTTATCTGTTAGAGGGCGAAGGCGTCGCCGTGGTGCATGGCGCGGCCTTTGGCCTCAGTCCCAATTTCCGCATTTCCTACGCCGCCTCACGCCAACAATTAGAAGACGCCTGCCAACGCATCCAACGCGCCTGTGCTGCTTTGATTGATTAAATCGTTTCGGATGTGGAATAATCTACCTTAAGCGCCAAGGTAAATCGGTTTCCATGCCGAGGGGGAGTGGGATGATGGTTTGCTCGCCGATTTTTAGGGGCTGAACATCTTCTTTTTCTTTGATCAGGGTGATGGTCTCATCACTGGCGGGAAGGTTATAATAATCTTGCCCGATGGTGACCATAAAGCGGATGAAGGCATCTTGGGCGGCTTTGTCCGATAAATCCAACCCAGCTAATTCAAATGCTTGGGCATATAATTGTGGGGCGATACCACCTGTGTAACAGCCAGCGGCACAGCCACAGGGCGTGGTTTTGGTGGTGTGCGGCGCGCTATCGGTGCCAGCAAAAAACTTTGTGTTGTCATGGGCAATGACGGCCTGTTGTAGGGCGCGGCGGTCTTCGTCAAACTTAACCACTGGCAAGCAATAAAGATGATATTTCAAGCCTTGGATCAAATGACCAACGGTATAGATTAAGTGTTGCGGGGTAACGGTGGCCTTAACATGGTCAGGGGCTGCTAAAATAAAATCAACGCCCACACGGGTGGTTAAATGCTCACCCACCATGCGTAGCTTAGGGAAAGCATCAAGCAAGCGTGGCATTTTATCTTGATAAAAAAGCTCTTCAGCATTTTCACCTCTGCCAAAATATTGCTCGGGGCTAAGGCCATGCTCTTCACCGTGAATACACAAGGTCACACCATTGTCCTGCATGGCCGCCAGCACACCATTTTCCATAAAATAGTTAATCGGTGCACCAAATTCAGCGCCCGTGGTGCCGTGCGGGGGATAATATTTACACGCCTTTAAAACGCCTGCTTTCGCGCCTTTTTCAATCATCTCATGCGTGGTGTCTTTGGTGATATATAGCGGCACAATCACCTCTTTAAAGGCACCGTTTGAGGCCGCAATAATTTCAGCACGGTATTGTTCAACACTTTTATAATCAGACACATCATCACCCTCAAACACCTTGCCAACGGGGGGCTTGGTGTTGGGCATGGCAAGGGCACCGACACACCCCATCGCAACATGATCCTTCACCGTGGCAAGAACGGTGTCGTCTTGGCGAAAGTGGGTGTGAAGATCATACCATTTGGGTAGTGAAAATTGGGTGGTCATGATGGTGCATACCTTTGCTGAAAATAAGTAACGTCTGACTGTGTTTCTATATGGCATATGTGATGGTGGGCGCGCAAGATACAAACGAATTTGACTTAATTTGCCGCACCACTCATTTTCCCTCTTGCCACCTGTGATAATGGGGATAGGATGCTGATTGTAAAAGAAGGAACGCTTATGGCCCCTGAGGTATTAGCAACCATATTAATTATCATATCAGCCTTTTTGCACGCGTCGTCATCGGCGTTTTTCCGTGCAGCGGGTGACCGTTTGGTGAGATCTGCTGCTACGGGCACAATCTCTTTAACGGTTGGGGTGACAATGGCCTTTTTTGTACCAGCCCCCAGTCCTGAAATTTGGCCCTTTCTGCTGTGGTCTGGTGGTTTGATGCTGCTGTTTCAGTTGGCCAGTTTCAAGGCGTTAGAATATGGCCCCCTAGGATTTATTTATCCCATATCACGGGGCATGGGCCCTGTTGGGGTGGGCATCATTTTATTTTTCTTATTTGATGTTCAGCCAACCCTTTCAACGGTGATAGGGGTGGGCTTGGTATTTTTGGGTATTACCGAAATGTCAATGCGCGGCCTTCGTGAAAGCAATAACAAAGGCGAAGTTCGTAAGGCCCTTGGGTTTGCCCTTTTAACCGGCCTGATTGTGGCCTGCTATACGGTGATTGACAGCCGCGCCATTAAGCTGGTTGAAAATCCATTAACTTATGTCAGCTATATTCTTATTTTATTTTCGGTGAATATTTTTGGTTATTCCATTGTGATGCGCCGTCGCCGTTTTGTGGCTGCCTTTAAGCAAGAAATTAGGCGCGGCATTCCTGCTGGCATGTTGGGCTGCGCGTCTTATATATGTGGCTTGCTGGCGTTTCGTTATGGTGGGGCCATTGAAATAGCGGCCTTGCGTGAGATCAGCATCATGTTCTCGGTTTTTATCGGTTGGTGGTTTTTGGGCGAGGGGATCGGCCCACGCCGCCTGTTGTCAGCCTTTCTCATTGCCAGCGGCGCCATCGTTATTAAGGCCTTCTAGA
>CAKZLM010000019.1 GCA_937126915.1 uncultured Alphaproteobacteria bacterium | reverse complement strand
GTCTTTTTTCAGGTTCACTTCTTTGTTTTGAGGTAAATTTTAGCATCTTCTTCTTAAATTAGGGGTTTCGTTTCACAAGAACACAAACGTCACAACTGCTGGTATTGTCAAAAAATCAGCCTTTAAGAAACTACCGTCGTACAAATCATCACCAACCTTTCCAAAAGCAGGGAATAAGGAAGCAAGGCAACGCAGACAAAATTATAGCGCATAGCTTCGCCTTCTTCCAATCATTTAGGGTATTTTACTAGCGATCAGCCCTTAATTGGTTTGTCGCAAAATGTCTGTGCAACCGAACACAAAGCTAACGTCAGCACCCTTGCCCAATGCAACGGGTAGGATAAATGTTCTGGTCTCAAATTGGATAGTGTCGTTTTCTCGTCTAACACGATAGAAATAAGGCAAGCGTTTATCGGAGATTTTGTTAACCACCCTTAAAACTGTTGCTTTATCAAGGTTGTTTTGTGAGAAAAAGTCACACCCCTTTGAATCAGAAAGCATCTTAATGCCAGTAAACTCACCATATAAAGAAACAAACTTAGTTCCTAACAACCTCACCACCAAGTCCACCACCTGTCCCTGATCGTTATGAATGCACCCCAACATAAACAAATTAGGCAACAAGGCAGGAAACTTTGATGGCTGAATATCTGATTTCGCGATCACCATGTCGCTTGGGTTTGCACCAAAAAAATGCCGCCATAGGTCTTGTTGCTTGGGCATTAGCTTGGCTGAACAGGTACGAGCAAAGCCCCCCGAAGCGCGCAAAACAAATCCCATAGTTTCTTTGTTAATTAGTTTCATTTTAGAACTACTTTGAATGTTTACAACAAGGTTACAGGCGTAAAACTTGGCTGATTTAACAATTTAATTTTTTAGAAATGTCCCGCTCATCTCGGTGAACCCAATTTTTCCCCGTAACAAACATTTCACTAACGGTTGACTGGCACCTCGCCTCAATTGGTTGAATGGGCAATGACAGCGATATAATTTGCTCAGCCTCGCCACTAGGAAAAACAAATTCGCTTTCTGCCAACAAGCCACATTGATGCTGGTTGGTATAAGTGATCATTTGTTTATAAAGGCGCACAATTGACTCAACAAAAACGTCTGTAACATTTTGTTCTGGGAAGTTATTTTTATAGGCCTCTGCCACTTTGGTCCCAACCAAGTGTAAAATAATCTCATCATTGAGAAGGCTGGACACCCGAAAATAAGATGCGTCAGAACGTAAAGACTGGAGATTAAAATCTTCCCGCGAGGGTATATCGCCAGAACTTTTAAAATGCCGCAGCCAAAGCCCCGCCAATTTTTGCATTCTCAAATTTATCGCACCATTTTCATAGCTTATGGGAGCGTTCATTCCTTCATCAAATTGAAAACCCATTCCTTCGACCTTTGAGTGTTTAACTTAAAAATGTTTCATCCAAATCACTCACATCGCGGCAACCCATTAAGGTCATTGTGCGCTTTAATTCACTGATAAGAATGTTGAGCACCTGTTCCACCCCACTTTGACCATTTGCCGCCAAACCATATAGATACGGCCGACCAATGGAACAGGCATCTGCGCCCAGCGCCAGTGCCTTAGCCACATGGTTGCCACGCCTAACACCCCCATCGACAATCAGTTCTAAATCACTGCCAACAGCGTCGCGAATGGGGCGAACGCAGTCTACCGCAGCGGGCGCACTTTCCAATTGTCTGCCGCCATGGTTGGAAATCATTAGGGCGGTTGCACCTGCCTTTTTAGCCAACAAAGCATCTTCTTTTGATTGCACACCTTTGATCACAAGAGGACCCTCCCACTGCGAGGCCAGCCATGCAACATCATCCCAAGTGACACTGCGGTCAAATTGATCATTCACATATTTCATCAGGCCCATATTGCCATCCTTAATGGCATCAACCCGATGAATAACATTTTCTAAACGCAGGCGCGGGTTCAACAGAAAATTCAAACTCCAATAAGGGCAACTTGCAAAGCTCAACAAGCTTTTCAAACCAAACTTAGGCGGAATTGTCAGGCCATGGACAATGTCACGCTCTCGGTTGCCAGCCATAGCCGTATCAACAGTTAAGCACAGCGCATCAAACTTAGACGCCTTACATCTTTCAACAAATTCGGTAGTTAAGCCACGATCTCTCAAAATGTATATTTGAAACATTTTGGGTCCTGCAGATACATCGCTTATTTGCTCAATACTGGTTGACGCCATGGTCGACAAACCATAATAAAGGCCTGCCTTTTCCGCTGCTTTAGCGACCGCAAATTCTTTATCATGATGAAACAAACGAGACATCCCCGTTGGCGATAAAATAAGCGGGGCGGCAACCTCTTTACCCAAAATTTTAGATTTGGTGTTTATAACGCTAACATCGCGCAATTGCTTTGGCATCAGATGATAATGATCAAACGCAGAAATATTTTCTCGCAAGGCAATTTCATCATCTGCGCCACCAGCCATATAATGGTAAATCGGAGCAGGTAGACGCTTTTTTGCCGCGCGCTTAAAGGTATTAACATTATACAACTTAGCCATTGTGATATCCTAAAGGTCCCAATATCGGATAATAAATGTGCCCGTCTGGCAGGGCCTATCATCGCGCACCGCAACATAATATACAAGACCATAATAAACAGCGATACCTTTGCGTTTTTCTTCAATTTTTTCGATCGACATTTTAAAGTATAGCTGGTCACCCGCTCTAACCGGGGCGTGAAGACGATAATTATCAACACCACGGAATAAGCCGCCAAGCTTATCCCAGTCCACCCCTGCCTTTTAAACGAATAATTTTGACAATAAAGAGGGCACCATGAAGGTGGGCATCACAATAGCCCCTAAATGCGGACTATTGGCACAGCGCTCATCGTCCCAATGTATCCATTCCATATTGTCAACGGCGGCACAAAACCCTTTAATAGCATCGCCCGTCATATCAAAATTGTTTGATGTGAAAAGGGTTTTTCCTTCTTAATATCTAAAGTCACCCAATGATGACAACATAATTTTATCCGTCATAATTTATCCATTATTCTTGATTTGGCTTAAATATCTTATTGGCAAATGCCGTCTTGAAAAAAGTCGTCAATTTGCGTGTCTGTTTTACATAAGCCCTTTAACAACTCTTTGGTATGTTGGCCTTTTTTGGCATGGTTTTGATGGCTTGCTTTGATCAGCATCAACAAACCTTGGAGCGGGTGCAGCTTGTAACACCCCATCATCCTCGTAATAATGTTGCCGGACAACATTATGCGGGTGTTCAACAGCGGCATTAATAGTCAAAACAGGCTCGACACACGCGTCTAGTGATTCAAACACCTTAACCCATTCTGCTTGTGTTTTCACGGCAAAAATATCTGCCAATTTTTGCTTCAAAACAGGTGACCGTGTTGGTAATTGGTCACCAATCCGTTATGAATGGGTTTTAACGCAATTTGCCACCGCCAAAATTGGCGCGAGCATGGTTTGTATCAACCCAGCTTATCGCCTTTATGAACTTGAATATGCCTTAAACAAGGTTGGGTGCGTTGCCATTGTTTCAGCAGAAAGTTTTAAGTCCAGTAAATATCTTAAGATGTTAGCAACCTTGGCTCCTGAATTAAATAGCTGTGAAGCTGGCGAGTTGAAATCTGAAAAACTGCCGCATCTTAAGCATGTTATCTGCATGGGCGAAGAAAAAACCAATGGTATGCATAACTTCTCTGACATTAAAACACTATCAGAGGGGCAAGACCCGCAAAAACTAGAGGCCATTGCAGAAATTTTTAACGCCGATGACATTATCAATATTCAGTTCACCCGCGGCACCACGGGCCAGCCAAAAGGCGCGGCCTTAAGTCACCACAATATTCTCAACAATGCTTTTTACACAGCCACAAGCATGCACCTGACCCATCAAGACACACTATGCATTCCGGTGCCTTTATATCACTGCTTTGGCATGGTTCTTGGTACTTTATGCTGTATATCGGTAGGGGCAAAAATGGTATTCCCTGCAGAGGTGTTTGACCCCGTTAAAACCATGGAAGCTGCATCAGCAGAAAAATGCACCGCCTTGCACGGTGAGCCAACCATGTTCTTCACAGAATTAGACTTGCCAATCTTAAAAGACTATGGCCTGCCTGCCCTTAGAACGGGCATTATTGCAGGCGCCACATGCCCTGAAGAATTGATGAAACGTCTTATTTCGCAAATGGGGTTAAAGCAATTTGTCATTGGCGATGGCCAAACAGAATGCAGCCCCATTAACACAGCCACTGCCATTGAAGATAGCTTTGAAGTGCGCACCAGCACGGTGGGACGCGCCCACTATAATTGGGAGCAAAAAAAATTGGGAGCAAAAAATTCTCCGCGAAGATGGCACAATTGCCAACTATGGTGAACAAAGTGAAGTTTGTTCCCGTGGCTATGGCGTGATGTAATGCTATTGGGATGATGAAGAACGCACCCAGGAGACCATTGATGCTGATGGCTATTTACATTCAGGCGATTTGGGCGAGATGGATGAACATGGCAATGTTAAAATTACCGGACGCATCAAAGATATGATCATTCGTGGCGGTGAAAATGTTTATCCCAAAGAGGTGGAAGAGTTTCTTTATAAACATCCAGAAATCGCTGAAGTTCAGGTTTTTGGGTGCCAGATGTAAAATATAGTGAGCAAATTGCCGCTTGGATTCAACGACGCCAGGGCTCATACTTAACTGCTGACGATGTGCTTAAGTTCTGTGATGGACAAATCACCCATTTCAAAAAGCCCAAATACATCAAATTTGTCACAGAGTATCCCATCACAGTGACAGGCAAGATGCAAAAGTCCATTATGCGCGACGAATATTCAAAAGAGCTTGGATTATCGGCGTAATAAGCTTTATAAGGGAGACAATTTAATCATCTCATGGCAGGGCGCGTCTAATCGACGCCCTTGCATGCAATAGAGGATAGGAAAAAACGTGAGTAAAATATATAAAAATGCCGAGCACGCCCTAGAGGGTTTGCTCTTTGATGGCATGACTATCATGTCGGGAGGCTTCGGCCTGTGCGGTATCCCTGAAAACTTGATTAAAGTGATTGCTGCATCTGGCAAGTCTGGCTTTACCGTTATTTCAAACAACCCTGGCTCAAACGATTTTGGATTGGGCCTTTGCGTTCAGCAGAAGCAGATCAAGAAAATGATCGCTTCCTATGTTGGCGAGAACGCTGAATTTGCGCGCCAATTCTTAGCTGATGAAATTGAAGTAGAATTTAACCCACAAGGCACCCTTGCTGAACGCATTCGTGCTGGCGGCGCCGGTATTCCTGGGTTCTATACCAAAACAGGTGTTGGCACCTTAATCGCTGAAGGCAAGGACCACCGCGATTTTGATGGTGAAACCTATATCATGGAAACCGGTTTGGTCGCAGATGTGGCCATCGTTAAAGCATGGAAAGCTGACGAAGAAGGTAATCTTGTCTTCAGAAAAACCGCCCGCAACTTTAACCCTGTTATGGCAACTGCAGGCAAAACCACTGTTGTAGAAGTGGAAGAAATTGTTCCTGTTGGTAGCCTTGACCCTGATCACATTCACACCCCCGGTGTTTATGTTCAACGCCTTGTTCAATCAACCTTTGAAAAGCGCATTGAACAATTAACCACTCGCAAGAAAGGATCATAATCATGACAGACGTATTAGGATGGTCCCGAGATCAAATGGCGGAACGTGCCGCGAAAGAATTAGAAGATGGTTTTTATGTTAATCTAGGTATTGGTATCCCAACCTTAGTAGCAAACCATATCCCTGATGGCATGAATATTACCCTGCAGTCTGAAAATGGCATGTTGGGCATGGGCCCCTTCCCGTTTGAAGGGGAAGAAGACCCTGACCTTATTAATGCTGGGAAACAAACCATCACCGAACTGGACAAAAGTAGCTATTTTTCAAGCGCCGATAGCTTTGCCATGATCCGCGGCGGTCATATTGATTTGTCGATTTTGGGATCAATGGAAGTTGCTGAAAACGGTGACATTGCCAACTGGATGATTCCTGGCAAAATGGTGAAAGGCATGGGCGGCGCGATGGATTTGGTAGCGGGTGTCAAACGCGTTGTGGTTATCATGGATCACACCAACAAAAGCGGCGACAGCAAGTTCCTAAAAGAATGCACCTTACCCCTAACTGGTAAAGGCGTGGTTGACCGCGTGATTACCAATTTAGGCGTTTTTGACATTGTTGAGGGCGGCGTAAAAGTTGTCGAACTAGCCGACAATGTGAGCCAAGCTGATGTTGAGAAATACACCGAAGCAACGATCGTAAGTTAAGGAAAGAAGAATGAGCCAAAATAAAGAAGTTGTTATTTTAAGCGCAGTTCGTACAGCGATTGGATCGTATGGCGGTTCTCTTAAAGGGTTTAAACCTGCTCAGTTGGGTGCCATGTGTGTGGAAGAGGCTTTAAAGCGTGCCAATTTAAAAGGCGACGATGTTGAAAGCTGTGTGGTTGGCAGCGTTCTGCGCTCTAGCCCGCGTGATGCTTATATCGCCCGCGTTGTGGGTGTTGATGGCGGCTTACCTATTTCAAGCCACGCTGTAACGGTTAATCGTTTATGCGGTTCAGGCCTTGAAGCCATTGTGAACGCAGCCCAACAAATTGAAACAGGTGAAGTATCAACAGCCGTTGCTGGTGGTACTGAAAGCATGTCTAACGCCACTTATTCCCTCAGCAGCAATCGCTGGGGTCAACGCATGGGTAACAGCGAATTAATGGATGACATGACCATGGCATTGCAAGATCCATGGGATGGCAGCCATATGGGCATCACCGCAGAAAACGTTGCTGACAAATATGACATCAGCCGTGAAGAGCAAGATCAGTTTGCCGCTGATAGTCACAAAAAAGCCGCCAAAGCAATCGAAGAAGGTCGCTTTAAAGAGCAAATTCTGCCTGTGGAGATTAAATCTCGTAAGGGTACCGTGGTGTTTGATACCGACGAACATGTGCGCCCTGACAGCACCGCTGAAGGCTTAAGCGGCTTAAAACCGTTTTTCAAAAAAGACGGCAGCGTGACCGCAGCAACCTCTTCTGGCATTAATGATGGTGCCTCAATGGTTGTTCTGATGGATGCGGAAAGGGCCAAAGCAGAAGGCCGTCAAGCCTTGGGCAAATTGGTTGCTTATGCCCGTGCGGGTGTTGAACCAAGCCTGATGGGGACGGGCCCTATCCCCGCTGTTGAGAAGGTTTTGAAAAAAGCCGGTCTATCGGTTGACGATCTTGATATCATTGAAAGCAACGAAGCCTTTGCCGCACAGGCCTTGTGTGTCAATAAAGGCGCCAATTTACCTGCCGATAAGGTAAACCCTAACGGCGGTGCTGTGGCACTGGGTCATCCTATCGGTGCCACAGGTGCTATCTTAACCACTAAGTGTCTTTATGAACTAAAACGCACGGGTGGTAAGTATGGTCTGGTCACCATGTGTATTGGTGGCGGGCAAGGTATCGCCGCCATCTTCGAGGCGATGTAATCATCTTATAGTTTGGGCCAAGCTGAAACAATCTTGGCCCAAGACCCCTTCCGTAAGTCATACCTATTCTACGTTAATGCTCTTGGCTTGTTGTAGATGGGCTAATTCCAACTTCACTTTTGTTAAAAGTTCTTCAGCCTTTATTCTTAGTTGCGTTTGATTTCTGGCGATTTGCGCTTGTGTTGATGAAATAAAGGCATAACTGCCCACTAAATTTTGGTCTGATAAAATGTCATTAATGGGTCTGGCTAACGGTCTATTTGTCCCGCGCCAACCAATGCCATGATGAATTTTGACAAGTTCTGCCCTAATGATACGCAACCATTCAGTTTCCCACGCCAATCTGGCATCAATGGTTTCAAGATACTGTCCCAACAGCCTTCGCATTTCCCGCGACTGAACAATTTCCGCACCCTTATCAGACGTTAACTGGTTTAAGTAAACTTTGAATACCCGACTGTTGCTGCTAAAAAACGATCGGTAGGCATGTTCATAAAATTCAGGCATCGTGGCATCGCTTAATGATTGATCAGCAAGCATTTTTTCAACACTTAAGGCATTTGATGACACTCTAAGCGCATAGTCACTCTCTTGCTTCAGCGCCTGAATGGTCTCCTCTAATTCGACCGCAAATTGCTCAAAATAATATAATTCTAGCTCTCTATTTTTGCGCTCTTGGTTCCAGTCATCAACCTGTAAACCGATAAATATACCGATCACCACAATCATGATCTCAACACTGACCACAAACCAGTCTTGATCTTTTATACCTTTTGCGATGCGTTGAATAATCATGACATCCCCCTCAATTTAAAAGAAGGATATCAGATGCTGGCATAAATGCAATTTTCTGCTTCAAGTTAACTCGTAAGGTTTTAGGGCAGAATTTAATTTGATCTTTAGTTTATGTGAGCCTAACCTAACCGCCTAGTATTTTTTAACAAACAAGGGGTGGGGTTAATCATGAAAAATGTCATGCATACATTTTCAAAACTAACGCTTGCCATTGGTCTTGTGCTGGGTGCCGCTACGGCAATGCCCAATGATGCAACCGCACAAAAATCCAATGGCTATGATGAAACTTTATACGATACTGTTCAATGGCGTCAATTAGGGCCATACCGCGGTGGTCGCGCTGGTACAGTGGTCGGCAACGCCAAACGACCCAATGAATATATCATGGGAACAGCGGGGGGCGGTGTCTGGAAAACCGAAGACAGCGGCAACACATGGTTCAATATCTCTGATGGCTATTTCGGCGGCTCAATCGGGGCTGTTGCCATGGCACCATCGGATGAAAACGTGCTTTATGTTGGCGAGGGTGAACAAACACTGCGTGGTAACGTATCGTCTGGTAACGGCATGTGGAAGTCAACCGATGGCGGTGATTCATGGACCAAAATTGGCCTAGAAGGCACCGAACATATTGCCCGTATTCACGTGCATCCAACCAATCCTGACATTGTTTATGTGGCGGCTATTGGTAACCTTTGGAAGCCTAATAAAGAACGCGGGGTTTATAAAACCACAGACGGTGGTAAATCATGGACCAAAATTCTTTATGAAAGCGACAAGGCGGGTGCTGGAGATTTGCTCCTTGACCCGAACAACCCGCGCATCATGTATGCCTCTACGTGGGAAATGAAGCGTAATGGTTACCGTATGGATAGTGGTGGACCGGGTAGCAAATTGTGGAAAAGCGTTGATTCTGGTGCCACATGGACCGAACTAACCAACGCCCCGGGCTTTGCCAAGGGGACACTTGGCATTATTGGCATTACCGTTTCACCGGTTAATTCTGACCGCGTTTGGGCCATTGTCGAGGCACAAGATGGCGGCATGTTCCGCAGTGATGACGGCGGCAAGACATGGCAAAAAACCAGCGAAAATCGTGAATTGAGACAACGTGCTTGGTATTATTCTCGCATTTATGCTGATAGCCAACTTGAAGACCGCGTCTATGTGATGAATGTGGGCATGTGGCGCTCGAACGATGGTGGTTTTTCTTATGAAAGCATCGAGACACCACACGGTGACCACCATGATTTGTGGATCAATCCAAACGATAACACCGTGATGGCTGTGGCTGATGATGGTGGTGCCCAAATTAGCTATAACACGGGCGACAGTTGGACCACATACCACAACCAACCAACCGCACAGTTTTACCGTGTTACCACCGACAACAGCTTCCCGTTTAAGCTATTGGGTGCACAACAAGATAATACCGCCGTGCGAATTTCACACCGATCCAGTGGCGGCACAATTACTGAGCGTGACTGGGAGCCAACCGCAGGCGGTGAAAGTGCCCATTTAGCACCTGATCCGAAAAACCCTAACATTGTTTATGGTGGCACCTATAAGGGCTATATGAACATGCTTGATCATGAAACAGGTCAGCGTCGTTCAACCAATGTGTGGCCTGATAATCCAGCGGGTTCGGGGGCTGAAGTGATGAAATATCGCTTTAACTGGAACTATCCCTTAACCTTTAGCCCCAACGACCCGAACGTACTTTATGCTGGTTCAAACCATTTGCATAAATCAACCAATGGCGGTCAATCGTGGGAGGTTATCAGCCCTGATTTAACCCGTAATGATCCTGAAACCATCAAATCATCTGGTGGCCCTATTACACAAGATAATACTGGCGCTGAATTTTATGCCAACATCTTTGTGATCACGGAATCACCACTTGAACCGGGCACCATCTGGACAGGATCAGACGATGGCTTAGTGCATGTCACCCGCGATGGCGGCAAAACATGGGATGAGGTCACACCAAAAGGTTCACCACGATTAAACATGATGAACAGCATTGATGTTCACCCAACCAAAGCGGGCCACGCCTATTTGGCAGCAACCAGCTATAAATTTGGTGACTATACGCCTTATCTGTATAAAACCACCAATTATGGTAAGTCTTGGAAGCTGATCACCAAAGGTATTCCAGAAAACTATTACACCCGCGTTTTGCGTGCTGACCCTAAGGTTGATGGCTTACTGTATGCTGGCACCGAGTGGGGTATGTTCATCTCGTGGGATGATGGTGCCAACTGGAAG
>CAKZLM010000018.1 GCA_937126915.1 uncultured Alphaproteobacteria bacterium | reverse complement strand
CCGTCCTTCGCGGGCCCAGTTAGCATGACCCGCCACCAAACGCTCTTCGGCAGCAAAATACAAATCATTCAGCAACTGTCTTTTCCAGCTGCTCCACACATTGGGGCCCACGGCGCGGATATCAACAATGGTTAATAAATACAGCAGCTTCAAGCGCTCGCGGCTTTGCACAATAGCCACAAAATCTTCAATGGTTTGCGGGTCGGCAATATCGCGCTTAAAGGCGGCATGACTCATCAATAAGTGCCAGCGCACCAACCAAGCCACCACATCAGTTTGCGCCGCCGTCATGCCAAATCGTGGACATAATTCTTTGGCCACTTCTTCGCCTAGTATGGAATGATCACCACCGCGGCCCTTGGCAATATCATGCAGTAAAACTGCCACATAAAGTACCCGCCTTGTGGTTAGTTGCTGGATTACTTTACTGGCGATAGGGTGGTCTTTTTTTAACTCGCCATTTTCTAATTTTGAGGTCAGATCAATGGCGCGGATTGTGTGTTCATCAACAGTATAATGATGATACATATCGTGCTGCATTTGCGCCACAATACGCCCAAAGTCTGGCACAAAACGGCCAAACACACCCACCTCATTCATCAAGCGCAAATGAAATGCGGGGTTTTTCTTCGAACACAATAAATCCAAAAACAGCTTATTGGCCTCTGGGCTTTCACGAAAATCATTATCTATTAGGCGCAGATGGTTACCAGCGTTGCGCAAGGCGTCAGGGTGAATATCCAAGCCCTTTTCATTGGCAAGGGTAAAAAGACGGATCATTTTTAAAGGATCCATTTCAAAATCACGCTCGCTTTCAAGTGCCAAGCGATCACCATCGACACGGAAGCCATCAATGTTTTTCAACTGACTTTTGCGTAATTTAACGCCAGATTTTTTCTGTTGGCGTTCCTCCAACACCGCACAGAAAATGCGGGTCAGATCACCAATGTCTTTGGCCACCAAATAATAGTGCTTCATAAAGCGCTCAAGCCCTGAAAGACCCGGATGGTCTTTATATTGCAGCTTTTTAGTCAACGCCTGCTGATAATCAAAAGTAAGACGTTCTTCGGCCCTGCCCGCTATATCATGCAGGTGAAAGCGCACCGCCCAAAGAAACGATTCCGCCTTTTCAAACACCATCAATTCATCTTCTTCCAAAACCCCAAGGTCGATCAATTCATCCATAGTTCTGATGCCATAAATGAAACGCGCCAACCAATAAAGTGCATGCAAATCACGCATGCCGCCCTTGCCTTCTTTGAGGTTAGGTTCCACCATATAACGGCTGTCACCTGTGCGGGCGTGGCGGGCATCGCGTTCGGCCAATTTGGCTTCAACAAAGGCAAGGCCCGCGCCTTTTGCCATGCGAATGTCATTTTCATAAGCCTGAAAAAAGTGGCTGGCGATTTCTTGGTCACCCCACAAATAACGCGCATCTAATAAATTGGTTTGAATGGTAATATCCGATTTTGCCATTTTCATGCAATCGTCAATGGTGCGCACCGCTTGGCCCACTTTTAGGCCCAAATCCCACAGCAAATAAAGCACAAATTCCACCATGGTTTCGACCCAAGGTGTCGCTTTATACGGAATTAAAAACAGTAAATCCAAATCAGAAAATGGCGCTAACTCGCCGCGTCCATAACCGCCAACCGACAAAATGGCAAATCGTTCAGCATCGGTGGGATTGCCGTTTGGATATAAATGTTTGACCCCAAAATCATAAATAATGCGGATCACTTGATCCATTAAATAGGCTTGGCTTGCCGCGGCTTCTGGGGCTGAATTTCGATCGCGCTCTAAAATATCATGCACACGGGCCCTGCCCTGTGCCACCGCGTCTTTCATGGTAGCCAACAAAAATGCCCGCGCTTCACCATCGCTCATGGTTTCTGCTTGTTCGTCCAAAAGTGACATTAAACGGCGACGATCAATGATGGCGCGTTTGTTTTTCACTTTATGGTTCAACAAGATCATCGGGTCAATTTCCCTCATCCAATGCTAAGGCTTTTAAGCGATATAAAGCGTCCAAAGCTTCCTTCGGGCTGAGATCATCAGGGTTTATTGTGGCCATTTCATGATCCAATTTCGAGGCGGTTTGGCGCGGGGCCGTGGGCCGTGCCGCCATCTCTTGGAACAGCGGTAGGTCTTTAGCCAAATCATCCAACGAGCCTTTTGAATCAGCCTCTTCCAAATTATGAAGCACCTCTTCGGCACGGCTAATCACAGCAGGCGGAAGGCCTGCTAATTTTGCCACCTGAATACCGTACGAGCGATCAGCCGCACCGGGGCCAACCTCATGCAAAAAGACCAAATCACCCTTCCATTCACGCACTTGCATACTGTGCAGGCTTAAGTGATCAAGACGCGCTTTTAAGGCTGTAAGCTCATGATAATGGGTGGCAAAAAGGGCGCGTGAGCAATTAATATCATGCAAATTTTCAACCGCCGCCCACGCGATGGAAAGGCCGTCATAGGTCGCTGTACCGCGACCAATTTCATCTAAAATAACCAGCGATTTTTTGGTGGCTTGGTTCAAAATGGCCGCGGTTTCAACCATTTCCACCATAAAAGTAGAACGACCATGAGCCAAATCATCGGACGCCCCCACCCGCGAGAACAAGCGATCCACAATACCAATATGGGCCTTACTTGCAGGCACAAAGCTACCCATTTGCGCCAATATCGCAATCAATGCATTTTGCCTTAAAAAGGTACTTTTACCCGCCATATTAGGACCCGTGATTAGCCACAACCGCTGCCCCTCGTTTAAGGAACAATCATTGGCAACAAAGGGCTGATCGTCCGCTTTTCTCAGCGCCTGTTCTACCACGGGGTGACGCCCCGATTGAATATCAAATTGGGTGCTGTCATCGATTTTGGGGCGACTGTAATTTTCTTCAACCGCTAACTCTGCCAACGCCGATGACACATCCAGGATTGCCAGGGCATCTGCCACCTCCATCAGGCCTGACCAATGCTGCATTACCTCTGTGCGCAGGTTTTCAAAAAGCTCATGTTCTAACGCCAGGGCTCGGTCTGCCGCTTCTGAAATTTTGCTAGCAAGGCCAGATAACTCTGTTGTGGTGAAACGCACCGCATTGGCTAGGGTTTGTCGATGAATGAAGGTTTCATTCAACGGTGGGGCCATTAATTTATCGGCATTTTTGGCGGTTACATCGATAAAATAACCCAACACATTGTTAAACTTAATTTTTAAGCTTTGAACATCGGCTTGGGCGCGATAATCAGCCTCTAATCCCGCAATTAAACGACGGCTTTCATCCCTAAGAGTGCGAAACTCATCGAGCCCTGCATGAAATTTATTAGCAATGAAGCCGCCATCACGAATGATCAGCGGCAGGTCCGAGACCAACGCGTTGCTTAAAAGATCAATGATACCGTCATGATGCCCTAAGGCGGCCCGGGCAGTCGATAGTTCTTCTGGTATTTCATCCAACGGCCCAGTGGACCGTGATACCATCGCCTTAATATCACGGGCTGCTAACAAGCCATCACGAATGGCGCCCAAGTCACGCGGGCCACCACGCCCCAAAGATAGCCGCGACAAGGCGCGCTCAAGATCAGGCACTTTTTTTAAAGAACCGCGCATATCATCTCGAAGGGCCCCTTGATCAGTGAAAAACTGCACCGCGTCATGGCGTTGTTGGATAACCGCAACATCGGTTAAAGGCCCCACCAAACGCGAGCCTAATTTACGCGCCCCGGCACCGGTTACTGTGCGATCAATCACCGATAATAAACTGCCCTTTGTTTGGCCTGAAAGGGTGCGTACTAGTTCTAAATTACGTTGGGTGGCGGCATCAATCATCATAGTGCCGTCGTGGCGCCAAACCTGTGGCGGTTGTAATTTAGGTAATTGGCCTTTTTGGGTGTCTTCTAAATAATGCAGTAACCCACCCGCAGCCGACAAATCAGCGCGGCTAAAATCACCAAAGCCTGAAATTTCTGCCACATCAAAAACCTGCTTTAAGGTTTTTTCTGCGCGCGCACTATCAAATTGCTCAGGTGGTAAAACGGTCATCACTTGCCGCCAATCAAACAGTGCCTTTGAGAAATCATCTTCCGCTTCAATTTTTTGATGAACCAATAATTCACCAGGATGAAGGCGCGCCAATACCGCATCTAACGACAAGATATCCACTGGCAAAACCGAAAAATTGCCTGTCGACATATCACAATAAGCCAACGACACTTGGTCTGCCACACGGGTAAGAGCGGCCAAATAATTGTGCCGACGGGCATTAAGTAAATTATCTTCTGTTAAGGTGCCAGGGGTGACCAAGCGCACCACTTCACGTCGCACCACCGCTTTTGATCCACGCTTTTTGGCCTCAGCCGGGTCTTCAGTTTGCTCACAAACCGCCACTTTAAAGCCTTTGCGAATAAGGCGTGAAAGATAGGTTTCTGCCGCATGAACAGGAACCCCGCACATGGGGATGTCTTGATCCAAATGCTTACCGCGTTTGGTCAAAGCAATGTCTAAGGCCTCAGCCGCCTGTTTGGCATCATCAAAAAATAGTTCGTAAAAATCACCCATACGATAGAACAACAAACAGTCTTGATGATTGTCTTTAATCTCAAGATATTGCGCCATCATTGGGGTTGGCGCCGATGCTGTGTTTTTGGCTTTTTTATCTTTTTTTATGGTGGCTTCTGCATTCATAGGGTCAGGTCTTACGCTTTTTCTTGTCTAATTTACTATATAAACTATTGTTCTTTAGTGCCTAAAGGTCTATTTGATGAGGATATTTCGTAGATTAAGTACCCCCAATGTTAAGCAACATTAGGGACCATAACAGGCAATTTCGTCTGATCAAAGAGGGGAAAAGCATGAGCGACCAAAAAAACGCCTTTACCGATCAAGAAGCTCTTGATTATCACAGCGAAGGACGCCCCGGTAAAATCAAAATTACCGCGTCAAAGCCGATGGCAACGCAGCGAGACCTGTCTTTAGCCTATTCCCCTGGCGTTGCAATCCCCGTTCTAGCAATTGCTGAAGACCCGCAAAAAGCCTATGACTATACCGCTAAAGGTAACTTAGTAGCGGTTATTTCCAATGGTACGGCGATTTTGGGTTTGGGTGATCTGGGGCCATTAGCCTCGAAACCTGTGATGGAAGGTAAGGCCGTTCTTTTCAAACGTTTTGCTGATATTGACAGTATTGATCTAGAAATTGACGCCGTTGAAGTTGACGATGTTGTCAACGCGGTTAAGCACCTTGGCCCCAGCTTTGGCGGCATTAATCTAGAAGATATTAAATCGCCGGATTGCTTTATCATTGAGCAAAAATTACGCGAAATTATGAATATTCCTGTGTTCCATGACGATCAACATGGTACCGCCATCATTACCGCCGCGGCCTTTGTTAATGCCCTACAACTTACTGGTCGTGACATTAAAGAAACCAAGGTTGTCGTTAATGGTGCGGGCGCTGCTGCCATTGCCTGTACCGAACTGATGAAAAGCATGGGCCTGCCGCACGATAATATTTTAATGTGTGACCGTGACGGGGTTATTTACCAAGGCCGCAAAGAAGACATGAACCAATGGAAGTCTGCCTATGCCGCTAAAACCAAAAAACGCTCATTAACAGAAGCGTTAGATGGTGCTGATGTTTTCTTAGGTCTTTCAGTTGGTGGCTGTGTCACCCGCGACATGGTTAAATCAATGGCGAAAAATCCAATCATTTTTGCCATGGCTAACCCAGAACCAGAAATTCGCCCAGAAGAAGTGGCTGCGGTGCGTGATGATGCTATTATGGCGACAGGCCGTTCAGATTATCCTAACCAAGTGAATAATGTTTTGGGCTTCCCTTACATTTTCCGTGGTGCTTTGGATGTGCGTGCCACCACTATCAATGAAGAAATGAAAGTGGCTGCGGCCCGCGCCATTGCTGAATTGGCCCGCGAAGATGTGCCTGATGAGGTTGCCGCCGCCTATGGCAAGCGCCCGAAATATGGCCCTAATTACATTATCCCAGCGCCGTTTGATCCACGCTTGATTGAATATATCCCACCTGCCGTGGCACAGGCCGCGATGGATACAGGCGTGTCGCAGTTAGACATCACAGACATGGATGCTTATCGCCATGAACTAGCCAGCCGCATGAACCCAACCGTGGCAACCTTGGGCCAGATGTTTGAAAAACTTAAGCGTAACCCGCGCCGTGTTATTTTTGCGGAAGGCGAAGATGACCGTATGGTACAGGCGGCCTTAAACTTCCGCAATGGTGGCTATGGTACTGCAATCCTGATCGGGCAAGAAGAAGTGGTTGAAAAACGCCTCAAAGAAGCAGGCATCACCGACATGGAAGGCCTTGAAATTCTAAGCGCCAAATCAGGCAAGCATAATGATGAATTTGCTGATTACATCTACAGTCGCACCAAACGTAAGGGCTTGCTGCGCCGCGATGTGCGTCGTCTGATTAACCGTGACCGTAACGTGTATGGTGCCACCGCCGTGGCCCTTGGCTATGCCGATGCGATGGTGACAGGTACCTCGCGCCACTATTGGCAGGCCCTGCAAAATGTCATGCTGGCGGTTGACCCTGCAAAAGGACACCGCGCTTTTGGCATGTCAGCGATGGTGACCAACAAACAAACCATTTTCATTGCCGACACCGCTATCAATGAAAACCCGAATGCCGAAGAAATGGCCGATATTGCCATTCAAGCCGCCGATGCGGTGCGCCGTCTTGGCTTTAAGCCACGAGTAGCGTTCTTATCTTTCACCAACTTTGGCAACCCGATGCGCCGTGCTGCCAAAGAATCCCGTGAAGCGGTTCAAATTTTGGACGAACGTGGTGTTAATTTTGAATATGATGGCGAGATGGGCCCTGATATTGCCTTGCAGCCAAACTTGCGCAAGAACCTGTACCCCTTCTGCCGCTTGAGCGGTCCTGCTAACATTTTGATCATGCCTGACCTCCACGCCGCTAATATATCGTATAAATTATTGGCTGAATTAGGTGGTGGTCGCGTGATTGGCCCTATTCTTTGGGGTCTGAATAAGCCTATTCAAATTTGCCGTATGAGTGCAACCTCAAATGACATCCTTAATATGGCAGGCATTGCCGCCATGGGGTCATGGGCGATTTATAGCGATTTAGATGATCAAGATGGTTCTGACTTTTAAGAAAGCATAGCCAAAGAAAAATAACCATAAATTTAAGGGAGCCCGTTTTACCGATGGCTCCCTTTCATTATTTTGACGATAATTCACCCTCAATCTCGCGCGACGGCCTTAATTTTATCATCCGGCAATCGCAGCAGGCCTTGTTTATTAAGCCACCAGCACAGCACAAAGCTGGGGACACAAACCAAAGCGGTCATGGTGAAAAATGGTACCCAATCCATGATGGTTGCTAATTCTCCGCTGGTGGCGCCAATGGCGCGCCCTCCAAGGGTGGCAAAGGCAGAAAGAAGGGCGTATTGGGTAGCGGTAAATTGACGGTTACACAGCCCCGATAAGAACGCAATCACCGCCACATTACCAAGGCTAGAGGCAAAATTTTCAAACCCCATGCTAAAGGCCAGCGCGGTGGTGTTATGCCCCACAGTGCTGAGCCATGCAAACATCAAATTGGTTGCCGCCATGAGGGTAATGGTCACCATTAAAGAGCGGTAAAGCCCCAACACAGCATAAAGATAGGAGCCCGCAATAATGCCGCCCCACAAAGCAAAGCCGCCAACGATTTTTGCTGCCGCCGCCATTTCACTATTGGTAAAACCTAATTCATTTAATAATGGCGGTGTCATATAAACAACCAAGGCGTCACCAATTTTAAAAACAAAAATGAAGATCAATAACCAATACCAGCCACCGCGCGACATAAATTCTTTAAACGGCAATACCACCGCCTCATAAAACCAACCATAGCGATCAATGTTATCTTTTTCTTGATCCAACATCTCGTCTTCAGGTTTGATAGGCTCGCCAATCCAAAAGATGACCACAAAGCCTGGGATCAACATAATGATAGTGCTTAAAAGAGTTAATTCCCAGCCTATCACATCAGCCAAAAACAGCGCCCCTGCCCCGGTTGCCAAATAAGCCACGCGATAGCCTAAAGTGTAAGTTGTGGCGCCATGGGCATATTGGTGCTTTTCCATAATTTCAATGCGATACGCATCTATGACCACATCATGACTGGCTGATAAAAAGGCAATGCCAAAGGCAATAAGACCAGTATAAAAAGGTGCTTCAACCGGGTTGGAATGGGCCAAAGCTACAATCATCACCCCCATTAAAACGTAAATAAGCATCAGCCAACCGCGACGCTGACCAAAGGCTTGTGTCAACGCACCCAACGACATACGATCCAAAATCGGCGACCACAAAAACTTTAAGCCCCAAGGCAAAGCGGTCAAGGCAAAGATTCCGATGGTGCTTTTATCAACCCCAACATTAGCCAACCAAAAGCCGATTACGCTGACGACCAGCGTTAGGGGAAAGCCTGCCGCCATACCAATAAGCACATTTGCCAATACAGGTTTTTCGATATAGGGCTTAAGGCCATCTAGAGCTGATCGCGTCTCAGTCATAATCATCCTTTTCAAACTATTGATGAGATCAGCATAGCGATGGAATTGTGAAAGGAAAGAGGCAAGTGACAGAAATTTTCCATTCGACCCTCAAAAAAAGTCATCTCGTCGATTTGACATTTAATCAATTGAGTTTAGCTAATAGAAAATAAAGAGATGTGTAGGTGCTGGTAACCAATTGTTAGTGCAAAATAAATTATAAATAACTAACAGAAAAACCCTTAAAACAATCAAGTATTATGCACAAAAAAAAGGCGTCACTCAAAGAATGACGCCCAAATCAAGCAATGCCCGTATAGATTATCGCAACATGCTTTAATCTCTACAAAAGTAACGATAAGATAGAAACTTTACACTGTAAAGATATAAATCATAACTTTTTTGTGAAAATTTTAAATAATGTTACAAAAAACCACATATCACCATGGTGAATTACGCACCGCCATCCTTCATTTCGCTATGAAACTGTTGAGAGAGAAGGGCGTTAAGGGTGTTTCTATTCGTGCCGTTGCCAATATGGCTGATGTGTCGCAAACAGCGATTTATCACCATTATAAAAATAAAAATATTCTGCTTTGTGCTTTGGCATCTGAGGGCTTTAAAATGATGAGTCAACGCCAAGAGGCCATTTTTGCCCAAGAAGAAAGCCCTTCCCACTCGCTTAAAAAATTGGGCATGGATTATGTGTCATTTTCTCTCGAAAACCCTCATTTGTTCATTTTGATGTTTGGCGCAACATTGCCTTTTAGTGAGTGGGCCGATGAATTGCGCGAAAATGTTGTGAAGACCTTTATGCCCTTAAACAGCGTGGCTCATAAACGGATTGAAAAATATGATCTGCCTTTTTCTGGTGATGCCATGGCGCTTAGTTCTTGGACTTTGGTTCACGGCTTATCGTCGCTGATCATCAATGGCAGGCTTGGTCCCTTAGGCGGTCGTGTTTTAGGGAAAAAACCCCATGACCCTATGCAGCATGATGATTATCTGGCCCTGGCCGGAATGGTCACCGATATTTTTGCCGGCATTTATAACAGTAAAGATGACGACTAAGGCGTATGGGGTGAAACGCGGCGATAGGCCAAACTTTCTGCAATATGATGGCGGGCAATTTGCTGGGCCCCTTCAAGGTCAGCAAGAGTTCTTGCCACCCGCAACACACGGTGATAGCCCCTAGCCGTTAGTTTCATTTTATCAATGGCTTGGCTTAACAGTTTTTGTCCCTCAATATCTGGCGTGGCTATTTTTTCCAATGTTTGCCCTTCGACCTCGGCGTTGGTTCGAATGATTTTATCGCCTTTGAAATCCGCATAGCGCTCAGCCTGAATGGCGCGCGCACGGCTTACTCGAGCAGCAATTTCCGCACTGCCCTCTCTGGGGGGCGGCAAGGTTAAATCACTGGCGCTAACCGCTGGAACATCAATATGAATATCAATGCGATCAAACATTGGCCCTGATATTTTTGCTTGATAATCAATCGCGCATTTTGGTGCTCGGTTACAGGCCTGTGCGGGGTCACTTAAATAGCCACAACGGCACGGGTTCATCGCGGCTATCAATTGAAACCTTGCTGGATAGGTCACATGGTTTGCTGCCCGCGCCACCACCGCCTGCCCACTTTCAATGGGCTGTCTTAAAGCCTCCAGCGTTTGACGCGAAAACTCTGGCAACTCATCTAAAAATAATACCCCATTATGCGCCAGAGACACTTCCCCCGGTTTTGCTTTATTACCACCGCCAATCAGCGCTGGCATTGACGCACTGTGATGGGGGTTTCTAAACGGGCGACAGCGGTTCATTTTACCCTCATGCATTAAACCTGCAATTGAGGTAATCATGGATAATTCCAACGCCTCTGATGGTGATAGAGGCGGCAAAATGCTGGGCATGCGGGAGGCCAGCATTGATTTGCCCGACCCCGGCGGCCCAACCATCAACATATTATGGCCGCCTGCCGCCGCCACCTCTAAGGCGCGCTTGGCGCTTTCTTGGCCTTTAATATCGTTCAAATCATCATGGTTGGTTGTTAAAATCACCTCGCCCGGTGTGGCGGGTGTTAAAATTTGCGTGCCTTTAAAATGATTAACCATGGCTAATAAATGATCAGGTGCCAAAACCTGCAAGTCACCTGCCCATGCTGCCTCTGCTCCACAGGCAGCGGGACAAATCAAGGCCTTATCATTCTCAACCGCAAACAAAGCCGCCAACAGCGCCCCCGCTACAGCCTCAATACCAGCGTCAAGGCCCAGCTCACCCAGAACCACAAAGCCATCCAAACAATCCTCAGGCAAGGCCCCCATCGCCACCAAAAGACCAAGAGCAATAGGCAGGTCATAATGGCTGCCTTCTTTGGGAATATCAGCCGGTGATAAATTAACCGTCACGCGCTGAGTGGGCGGCGATAAATTTAGAGAACGAAGGGCGGCGTTAACCCGTTCACGGGATTCTGCCACCGCTTTATCAGGCAAGCCAACAATGGTGAAAGCGGGTAAGCCTGACGATAGTTGCACCTGAACCTTTACCGCCTTTGCTGACAAACCAATAAAGGCAACCGTTTCAACCTGCGCAACCATAACATCAAACCCCCATACTTAAATACATCTTATAGCTTAGGTAAAACCAACAGGCGCGTCTATTGATTTTTCACCCAAATGCAAAACTGTTTCTCCCAAGGCCTTGCAACAAACGCTATCGATGCCGCCTCCCCCCCTCGCACTTGATGTGCTTGATCGCACTTTATAATAAAGTTGATGGTGCCCCATAATAAAAAAGCGGGGCTTTTCAGTCCCGCTTTTATCATTTATTTGTCAGTGGCATTTGTCGGTGGCATTTACCAGACGATTTTATCAATACCCTCAAAGGCAATCTCAGTACCATCATCAAAGACGATAACACCTGAGCTTTCACCCGCAAGTTCAAGATAATCGTTGCCTTCACCCGTAACAGAACTACCATCATCCAGCACAACCGTCCAGCCGTCGCCGTAGCTGCCGTTTTGAATGGAAAGCGTATCCATGCCCTCGCCACCAGACACAAAATCACTGGCGCCATCATTGGCCATTAAGAACAAGTCATTACCAGCACCACCGAATAATTCGTCAGCACCAATACCACCAGACAAGGTATCATCACCATCGCCACCAAAGAGATCATCATCGCCGCTACCGCCCATGATATAATCATTGCCAGCGCCGCCTTCGATGGTGTCATTACCACTGCCACCAAACAGGTCATCATCGCCGTCACCACCCCATATCAGGTCGTCACCGCTGCCGCCGTATATGGTGTCATTGCCATCGCCACCATCAATCTCATCATTACCGGCACCGCCAGAAATGGTGTCGTCACCTTTTTTAGCGTCGATGCTATCATCACCGTCACCGCCCTCAATGGCATCAGCATTATTGCTGCCTTTAAAGCTGTCGCCACCATCGTCAAGTTGCTCTGCATCTGGGCCAAGATCGCGCGCGTCCTCATCCTCAGGCTCGCCAATGAACGTGACAACATTCTCAGACGTCATATTGCCATCACCATCGCTTACTTCGACGGTAATCTCATAGAAATCACCTTCTTTTAAGTCAGCATCTTCGGTGACACTAATGGCACCGGATACAGGATCAATGGCAAAATTGCCGTCTTGATCGTCGCTTAGGCTATAGGTGAAAGTTGCATTCGGGTCAGCGCCTGTAATCGCGGCTTGGCCCACAACCGTACCACTGGTGACATTTGCGGGTACAGGATCAAGCGTGGTGGACAAGGTGACACCCGCACCAGATCCTCCAGAGCCGTTAGATTGTTGCTCTTCGCTACCCTCTTCACCCTCAGCCGCAACGCCTTCATCCGCAGCTGGCTGGTCATCATTGCTGTTGCCAGAATTACCATCGGTTGGATCGGTGTTACCATCAGCATTGCCTGGATTTGATGGGTCGTCACCAACATCGTTGCCATGACCATTGTTACCGTCATCAGCAGGTGTAGTGTCACCGCCGGTGTCGTCGCCAGATTCAGGCTGCTCTGCGCCATTGTCATTGCCAGAATTGCCGTCATTGGGATCAGTATTGCCATCAGCATTACCCGGGTTGGATGGGTCATCGCCTTCATCATTACCATGACCTTGATTACCATCATCATCGCCAGTGACAACATTAACCGTGAAGTCCTCAGTATAGGTCTGTCCATCAGGGTCAGTAACCGTAACTGTTACCTCAACTTCATCCTGATTGTTAATTTTATGGTTGTCTTTCAATTTTAAGACATAACCACCGTCCCCGTCTGACACCACCTCAAAGCGATTATCAGACACATCAAAGGTAAATCCGCTGTCATCATCAGGATCGGTAACCGTCAAATTACCTACGATGGATCCTTTGGTGCCTTCATCAATATTAAGGTCATCAAGGTCTAAATCTGTTGGTGCGGTATCATTGTCATTAACATTAATAGTGAAGTTTTCGGTATAGGCCTCTCCGCCCGAATCCGTCACCGTCACATCAAGGGCAATTTGATCAACGCTATCATCGACCGTGATGCCATCTTTCAGCTTCAACGTATAACCATCATTACCATCTGACACCACTTCAAAGCGGGTATCAGAAACATTAAAGGTAAAACTATCGCCATCATCTTCATCCGTAACGGACAAGTTTCCGACAACCGAACCATCTTCATCGGCATTTATCTCATCATCCGACAGTTCAAGGTCCGTAGGGGCCTCGTTTACATCATTCACCGTAATGTTAAATTCTTCGGTATAAACATTTCCGGCACTGTCAGTAGCCGTGATATCAACATCAACTACGTCACCATCTTCATGATCAAGGGATACACCATCTTTCAGTTTAAGCTGACCATCCACCACTTCGAAACGGGTGTCAGAGACTGTGTAAGACACACTATCGGCATCACCGTCAAAATTATCTGGATCAGTAACCGTTAGATCACCCACCACAGCGCCTTGGTCATTCTCATCAACCTGAGAGTTATCCAGATCAATGTCTGTTGGAGCTTCGTTGACGTCATTCACATCAATGGTGAAAGACTCAGTGTATGAGTTACCACCGCCATCTGTGGCTGTTACGTCTACGCTAACTGATGACTCAGTCTCGTGATCAAGGCTGACACCGTCTTTTAACTTCAACTGACCATCAACGACTTCGAAGCGGGTGTCGGAGACTGTGTAAGACACACTATCGGCGTCACCGTCAAAATTATCTGGATCAGTCACTGTCAAGTCACCAACAACAGCGCCTTGGTCATTCTCATCAACCTGAGAGTTATCCAGATCAATGTCTGTTGGAGCTTCGTTCACATCGTTTACATCAATGGTGAAGCTCTCGGTGTATGAGTTACCACCGCCATCTGTTGCAGTGACATCGACAGACACGGACGATTCCGTCTCATGATCAAGAGACACACCATCTTTCAGCTTCAACTGGCCATCAACCACCTCGAAACGGGTGTCGCTCACAGTATAGCTAACCGAGTCTGCATCACCATCAAAATTATCAGGATCGGTAACCGTCAAGTCGCCAACCACAGCGCCTTGGTCATTCTCATCAACCTGAGAGTTATCCAGATCAATGTCTGTTGGCGCTTCATTGACGTCGTTTACGTCGATAGTGAATGTTTCATTGTAGACATTGCCGTCTTGATCAGAAATTGTCACCGTGACATCAACAGAGTTTGCGCTTTCATAATCAAGAGAGAAGCCATCTTTCAATTTTAAATCAATACTACCATCTGAATCGGTTACAACTTCAAAGCGGGTATCGCTGACAGCATAATCATAATTATTTTCAAGATCTTCATCCGTGATCGTCAAGCTGCCTATGGTGGCGCCAAGATCATTTTCATCGACCGTGACATTATCAAGGTCTATGTCTGTAGGGCCTTCATTAAGGTCATTGACCGTAATTGTAAAAGGCTCTGTATAGGTATTTCCGCCACCATCGGTTACTGTAACATCGACAGACACAGAACTTTCAGCCTCATGATCAAGAGACACACCATCTTTTAACTTCAGCTGGCCATCAACCACCTCAAAACGGGTGTCAGAAACAGTGTAAGTTGCACTATCAGGGTCACCATCCAGGTTATCTGGATCAGTAACCGTTAAATTACCAACAACAGCGCCAGCGGCGTTTTCATCAATTGATGAACCAGAAAGAGCTAAATCTGTTGGCGCTTCATTGACATCTTCCACCTTAACAGTGAATGTTTCATTATAAAGATTACCGTCCTGATCGGAAACAGTGATGGTAACGGGCACTTCCGTTTCTGTCTCATAGTCAAGGCTATAGCCATCTTTTAATGAAAGGCTAGCTTCTCCATTGTCATTAATTTCAATCTCAAAGCGTGTATCCGAGACTGCATAAACATAGTCGCCGCCATCGGGATCTGTGATTGATAAATTGCCAATAGTTACGCCAGACGAGTTTTCTGAAACTGTTAAATTATCAACATCAATATCAGTTTGCGGCTCATTGACATCGTTTACATCAATGGTGAAACTTTCAGAGTATGTATTACCGCCGCCATCGGTTGCGGTTACATCGACACTTACCGAAGCTTCTTCTTCATGGTCTAGTGAAACACCGTCTTTGAGTTTAAGCTGGCCATCAACCACTTCAAAGCGGGTGTCAGATACTGTGTAAGACACACTATCGGCGTCACCGTCAAAATTATCTGGATCAGTAACCGTTAGATCACCCACCACAGCGCCTTGGTCATTCTCATCAACCTGAGAGTTATCCAGATCAATGTCTGTTGGAGCTTCGTTGACGTCATTCACATCAATGGTGAAAGACTCAGTGTATGAGTTACCACCGCCATCTGTGGCTGTTACGTCTACGCTAACTGATGACTCAGTCTCGTGATCAAGGCTGACACCGTCTTTTAACTTCAACTGACCATCAACGACTTCGAAGCGGGTGTCGGAGACTGTGTAAGACACACTATCGGCGTCACCGTCAAAATTATCTGGATCAGTCACTGTCAAGTCACCAACAACAGCGCCTTGGTCATTCTCATCAACTTGTGAATTATCCAGATCAATATCTGTTGGCGCTTCGTTGACGTCGTTTACGTCGATGGTGAAGCTTTCGGTATAACTGTTACCACCGCCATCGGTAGCTGTGACGTCGACTGAAACACTTGATTCCGTTTCATGGTCTAATGAAACACCGTCTTTGAGTTTAAGCTGACCATCCACCACTTCAAAGCGGGTGTCAGAGACTGTGTAAGACACACTATCGGCGTCACCGTCAAAGTTATCAGGATCAGTAACCGTTAGATCACCAACAACAGCCCCTTGGTCATTCTCATCAACTTGTGAATTATCCAGATCAATGTCGGTTGGCGCTTCGTTCACATCGTTTACATCAATGGTGAAAGACTCAGTGTATGAGTTACCACCGCCATCTGTGGCTGTGACATCGACACTAACTGATGACTCAGTCTCATGGTCTAGTGATACACCATCTTTCAGTTTAAGCTGACCATCCACCACTTCAAAGCGGGTATCAGAGACTGTGTAAGACACACTATCGGCATCACCGTCAAAGTTATCAGGATCAGTCACCGTTAGATCACCCACCACAGCACCTTGGTCATTCTCATCAACCTGAGAGTTATCCAGATCAATATCTGTTGGAGCTTCATTGACGTCATTCACATCGATAGTGAATGACTCAGTGTATGAGTTACCGCCACCATCGGTGGCTGTTACGTCTACGCTAACTGAAGACTCAGTCTCATGGTCTAATGAAACACCGTCTTTGAGTTTAAGCTGACCATCAACGACTTCGAAGCGGGTGTCAGAGACTGTATAAGAAACACTATCGGCATCACCATCAAAGTTATCAGGATCTGTAACCGTTAGCTCGCCGACGATCACCCCATCATCGTTTTCGTCAACGGAGGCATTGTCAAGAACGATGTCAGTTGGTGCTTCATTTTCATCACCAACTTGTAGGGTGAACGTGCGGGTTACGGATAAACCGCTGGAATCTGTTGCCGTGATAGTTAAATTCAAGCTACTCGCTTCTTCAAAATCAAGTGATTGGCCTTCTTTTAATTTTAATTGCCCATTCACAATTTCAAAGCGGGTGTCAGATACTTGATATGCGTGAGAAGAACTATCTGTATCAGACACTGTAATGTTGCCAACAACACCGCCCTCGGTATTTTCAAGGATGGTGTTCTGAGACAAGGAAATATTTGATGGTGCTGCTGCCTGTGGTTGCTCAGGTTCTGGCGGAGGGGGCGCAGTAACAGGTGGCGTAGCTTCCGCTTGATCAGAGGTGCCTGCACTTACTCCTACTTCAGGGGCAGTCTGGTCAGTGTTGCTAGCAATCTCAGGCTCATTATCTTCAACCACATATTCTTCACGAGCCTCTTCTTCTGTGGCTTCTTCCTCAGTAGCCTCTTCTTCTTGTGCGGCTTCTTCTTCCCCCTCAACAGTCTCTTCATCGCTGCCAAGGGTCACCTCAGCATTGCCTGTTCCACCAGAAATAGTGGTGGCAACATTATCAGCAACATCAACTGATTGAGCGCCGCCAAGCGCAGCCTCACCCGTGGTAATATCAACATTGACAGAGCCATCAACGCCTTCAACACCCGTACGGGCCTGACCAGCGGCCGCGGCATCATCGTCATCAGAAGCCTGGCGATCATCATCATCTTGCTCAATACCTGAAGACACCCCATCTTCACGCACAGCAGCCGCTTTGGTTTTAGCAACAACCAATTCATCAGGCTGGAAACCACCAGCCGATTCCCCACGCTCCGCCACAGAGCCGGTTTCACTGCCGGTGTGTAAACTACCCATAGAGCTATCGCGGTTATCCTCTAACGGGATTTCACCACTCAGCTCAATAATATCCTCTTCTTCCTCACCTTGGTTATTCACCATCAAGGCTGGGTCGATATCGATATCTTCGTTATCGTTTTTCTTAGAACCGGTAGATTTTTTTGAACGATCTTCAGCCATCTTATTTTGCGCACCTTCATTAGTCTTCGAATCGGGGACTATTTAACGTGCAACAATATGACTTAAAATATGCTGTAATTAAAGTGAACTTTATGTGAAACTTTAAGAAAATTATATAAGATACTGTTAATAATATATATATTTACTATTTACTTTATTTGATTTTATGCTGTTTTAGCGACCTTCGCCTGTCAAATTGTTACTTGAATCAAATCTTCATGGTGATAGCGACCTATTTATTATGTCCGTGAATAAGAAAAAAAAGGCTAACTGCTTAGAAATAAGTGGTAAAACACAATGTTTTTGTGTCATCATGTGATGATTGATGTCATCAAGGAGCACATTGCGTGGGATCGCCTGAACACAAACCATCGAAAAAATCGTCTTTTATCGACCTTTTTCGGGGGGGCAATTTTGACCTTGTAAGCCGCGGCTTGCCTATGATGCGTCAAGGTATGTGGATGGGATCCTTTGCCATTAATCTGCTGATGTTGGCTTTACCGCTGGTGGTGCTTCAGGTCTATGACCGCATTATTCCAAACCAAGCTTTTAGCACTCTCACACTATTGATATTGGGCGTTATAACAGCGGTTCTCATTGATATTGTCTTGAAATCTTCACGATCTTATTTATCAGGCTGGGCTGGCGCCCACTTTGAACATAAGGTCGGTGTTGAAGGCATTAAGCGTATCATGGAAACGGATGCGACGCGCCTTGAATCCGAACCACCCGGCACGCACCTTGACCGTTTAGGTGGCGTAGATAAAATCCGCGACTTTTATGCCAGCCAAGCAGGCCTTATTCTGGTCGACTTGCCCTTCGTCTTGATCTTCATTGGCGTTATCGCCTATATCGCCAAATGGTTGGCTCTCATACCTTTGGTCTTATTCTTTGTTTTTGGGTCGCTGGCGCTATTAATTGGTAATTATCTACGCCGCGCCCTGAAAGAAAGAATGGAATGGGATAACCGTCGTTACAGTTTTATCATCGAAGTTCTTTCAGGCGTACACACCATAAAAAGCATTGCAATGGAAAGATTGTTTCAGCGCCGTTATGAGCGATTAATGGCGTCTTGCGCTGAAAGTGGTATGGCCGTGGCTTACTTAAGTGGCGCAGCACAAAATTTAGGCAGCACCTATTCACAAGTCTCGCAAGTTTTGGTGGTTGGCGCAGGAAGTTTACTGGTCATCAACGGCGAATTAACCGCTGGCGGCCTCGCAGCCTCGATGCTTTTAGCAGGCCGTACGGTTCAACCAATTCTGCGCGCACTAGGTCTGTGGGCGCGGTTCCAATCCATTCAAATTGCCCAAGATCAATTAAATGAAATTTCACAATATGAGCGCCGTGACCTTGAAGCCGTTCAATTAGGCGACGAAGAGCAACTCACTAGAATTAAACTAAATAATGCTACATTCCGATATCGTCACGATCTGCCACCCATCATTAAAAATGTTAACTTAGAGGTTAAAAAAGGCGAAATCATTGCAATTCGCGGCACCAATGGGTCGGGCAAGACAACTTTTTTAAGACTGCTGATGGGCAGTATTCCGCCTTCTGAGGGGTCTTTAATGTTTAACAATCAAGATGCTCACGCTTTTCGGCAAAGTCACTTGCAATCGCAAATTGCCTTTTTACCGCAAAAACCCATTCTGTTTGAAGGTACGGTGGTTGATAATTTAACCATGTTCCGTGGTAAAGACTTATTAGACGATGCCCTCAAGATTGCAAACAGCCTTGGTCTGGATAAAGTCTTTGCGCGTTTCCCCGATGGCTTTGACACCAAAGTTGGAAGCACCACCCATGCGGCTATTCCTGCTGGTGTTAGCCAACGTATTGCCATTGCGCGCGCGCTGGTTAATAAACCAAAATTAATCTTATTTGACGAAGCCAATAACGCCCTTGATGGCCCCGGTGACGCGCGATTGGTTAAGGTTTTACAACAATTTACCAAGCATTCTGCCATTGTTTTGGTATCTTACCGTCCTTCGATCCTTAAAATTGCTGACCGTCGCTTTGATTTAGTTAATGGCGAGTTATTGCCCTATGATCCGAACCGCGACATGAGTAACAAAGCCAACAAGTTGCTGTTACAACAAGCCAATGGTGACCCCCTTGAGACGCCACCAACCACAGCACAAAACAAGGATGATGATGACTTTTTAGATGAGGAGGACGACCAATGAGTGATGTTCCTTTATCTAATTCGTCGGGCTTTCTTAATGTCGATCAGCTGGATAGCGTTCTTCAAAGTGGTCGCTTGGGTGCCTTTACCGCAAAATCACCAATGGCAGCCTGTTTGTTGCCCTTGCTAAATGCTCTGAAGTGGAAAAAAGATGTCCGTGAAGTGGCCGAAGCCCTGCCCCACTTTGCCGATACACTTGATATGGCTGACCTTCGTAATGTAATGGCGCGTTTAGGGTATAAAACCACCTCCATCAAAACCCAGCTTTCAATCATGGATGAACGCCTGATGCCCTGTTTAATGGTGCCCGATCAATCTGACAATTGTTTGGTATTGTTAGAGCGTGATGGCGAAGATATTTTACTCTATGATGGTGCAGCGCAGAACGAACGCTTGGTCAATATTGAATTATTACGTGGCACACTTTATTTCGTATCGCCTGACGAAGAAACAAAAGTTGAAGAAGAACAGCGCAAAGAAAACTGGATGGGTCATCTGGTCAGACGCTTTAAAAAGACCCTATGGCAACTGTTTTGGATGACCTTCACGTTAAACTTATTGGTTCTTGCGGTTCCGTTGTTTGTTATGTCTGTTTATGATCAAGTGGTGCCTTCCAAATCACTCAACATGCTTGAAGGTTTAGGGGTTGCCATTTTCATTTTATTAATTGTCGAAACAGCGCTTCGAACCTTGCGATCAAGAATTGTCGCCTTTATGGGTGGACGAATGGAATATTTAATTGCCACCAATACATTCAAGCAAATTCTTTCTCTGCCAGCCAGTTATACCGAAGGCGCGCCGCTTTCGGGTCAGGTATCACGACTACGAGAATTTGATACCATCCGTGAGGTTTTCACAGGGCCCTTAATATCTGTGGTGATGGAACTGCCCTTTGTGATCCTTTTTATCGGGGTGATTGGATGGCTTGGTGGATGGGTAGCAGCCGTTCCACTGGCCATGGTTTTCTTATATGCCATAACAGGCTTTTTCTTGGTGCCAAAATTACGTCAACAAGTCGCTCGCTCATCAAGGGCGCGGGCTGAACGCCACAGTTTTTTGGTGGAAATGGTCTCAAACATGCGCACCATTAAAGAAGCAGGCGCTGAACGAACATGGCTAAACCGCTATCGTAATTTATCAGCTGAGGCCAGTTACTTGCATTTTGAAACCAGCCAAACCACCTTTCTTTTCCAAACCATTGGTCAAGCCATCATGACCCTTGCAGGGCTTTGTACCATTGCTGTAGGCGTTTTCATGGTGATGGGTGGGGTCATGACCATTGGTGGCCTAATTGCCTCAATGGCGCTTGTGTGGCGGGTCTTAACGCCGCTACAAAGCCTGTTCTTAACCTTTTCACGGTTTGAACAAATTAAGGTGGCCATCAAACAAATTAACCAATTGATGAAAATGCAACGCGAACGTGATGCAGGCGGCAAGCAAACCGAAGAGGGTCTGCGCCGTAACTTTGCGGGTGCCCTCGGGTTTTTACGGGTTAGTTTCCGTTATCAACCAACCGCCGAGCCGGCACTTTTGGGCGTAAATTTTCGTATCAACCCCGGTGAAACCATTGCTATTACAGGGCCCAATGGTGCTGGAAAATCAACCATTCTGCGATTAATTTTAGGCATGCACAGTCCACAAGCCGGGCAGGTTAATATTGATGGTATGGATATTAGGCAAATTAACCCGATAGAGCTGCGTCAAGCCATTGCCTATGTACCGCAAACACCTTCCCTGTTTCATGGGACCATTGCGCAAAACTTGCGACTGGCAAACCCTGTTGCCACTGATGACGAAATGGAAGAAGCCTGTGAGATGGCGGGTGTGCTAGATGACATTATGGAGATGGAAGAAGGTTTTGACACCCGCGTGGGCGACCATTTAAGCCATAAATACAGTGCGGGTGTGATCCAAAAATTACACCTTGCCCAGGCCTATATTAAAGATTCCAAAATATTATTACTTGATGAAGCCGCCCAAACACTGGATGATGATGGTGATAAGGCTTTTATGACGGCGTTAGAAAAAATGAAGGGTACAAAAACAATTATCCTTGTCTCGCACCGTCCAAGCCATTTAAAAATGGCAGATAAACTTATCGTTCTTCAAGGTGGCTTGAAGGTTCTGGAAGGTGCCCCAGAAGCCGTTCTTGAAAGATTGAGTGGGAAACGCTGATGGCAAAAGACAACATCATAGCGCGGCAAGAAGAGCAAGCAGCGGAAGAAATTAATAGCGGCAAGGGGTCCGAAAATAATTTCATCGCCAATGTGTTGGGGGAAAGCCCCAGCAGCAGCATTGGCAACCCCTATGCACGTTATCTATCGCGCTCAATTTTGTTGGAAGAAGCCAATCCGCCAAAAAACGTCCGTGCCGTAATGGTCTTGTTTTCACTGTTCCTGTTCAGTTTGATCGTTATTTCCGCCTTTCTCATCTTAGATGAACGTGCCGTTGCACCGGGCGAAATTCTCCCCATTAATTTTGTTCAGCCTGTGCAGCATTTAGAAGGCGGTATTGTGGCAGAGGTGTTAGTGGTTGAAGATCAATTGGTTGAGGCTGGCGAAATTGTCTTAATCATGGATGAAACCGCCCCGCGGGCTGAGTTTGAAAGCCTGCGTGCGCGCTATGCAGCCCTTAGTTTGCAGGTTGAGCGCCTGCGCGCCTATGCCCTTGAGCGCCCTGCAGACTTTTCTGAATTTGCCGGTGATTACCCCGTCCTGGTGAATGATCAACGTCAAATTCTCACCACCCAAGTGGCGGCCCGCGAAGCACAAGTTTCAGTGATTAATGCTCAGGTATCAGAAAAGCGTGAGCAATTGGTTGGCCTTATGCAACAAGAAGAGGCCTTGGTGCTAGAAGCCGAATTGATGCAACAAGATGTTGATATCAGATCAGAGCTGTCTGACAAAGGCCTTAGCTCACGTTTAGTGTTTTTATCAAGCCAGCGTGAATTGGCCCGTGTTGAGGGTGACCTTGCAGGCATTCGCACCGAAATAGCCAGTGCCAGAGCCGCCATTACCGAAAGCACCCAGCGGGTGTTAGAATTGGAAGAGCGCCTTAGAAATGAATCCTTCCGCGAAATGGGTCGCATCAGCAGTGAACAAGCCCAAGTGGGGGCGCAATTAGCCCGCCTTGAAGACCGTGTTCGTCGTAGCGCCATCGTCGCCCCTATTTCGGGTCGTATCCAAGGCTTAACCGTCACCCAAGGTGGGGCCGTTTTGCCCCCCGGCGCGGTGATTGCCGAAGTGGTCCCTGAATCCGATGAAATGATTGCCGAGGTACGCATCTCGCCGCGTGATATTGGTCATATCCGTGAAGGGGCAGATGTGTTGGTCAAGGTGGATACCTTCAACTATTCGCGCTGGGGCGGTATTAAAGGAACCCTACAAACGCTATCAGCATCCAGCTTTCGTGATGAAGAGGGCTTGCCTTATTTTCGTGCCACCGTTCGGTTGGAAAAAAATTATGTGGGGTCTGACCCCCGTGCCAATTATGTCACCCCGGGCATGACCTTGGTTGCCGACGTTAAAACCGGTGAAAAAACCCTGATCGAATATTTATTAAGGCCAATTTACAACACCATTAGTGCCTCATTTGGTGAGCGTTAAACAGGTTTATTTGCCCTTATTTGACTTTTTAAATAACACCCTAAATATGTATACAGTGGTTTGTTCAGCCCCTCCGAAACGCTCAACCCCCTTGAGTTTCGGTTTACAAACCACAAGCGCGTACAAGATACGCCCATTTGCGCCCGGCATTTTGCCCCTAGCCGGGCGCTTTCTTTTACGTTATAGCCAACAAAGAAACCAATCGTTAATGAGGGCCAACCATGGTGAACCACCCATCCGATTATAACATCGACCCTGAAGATGACTTTGAAGATGACTTTGAGGCAGCAGATGTTGCTGATAACGGCGCCATTTTAAAAACCTTGCACAGCTTTGGCCAGCGCATCGAACACATCACATGGTATCAAAATCTCGGTATGGGTTTAACGCCTGAATGTCGTAATGTGGCGGATCATTATCTACAACAATTAGGCTTTCCCGAAGCGCAACCCTTGTTGGTGCGCGATTGGTTAGAAGCGTCTGACGCCGCCGAAAGCCTTGATTGGAATAGCCCAGCATGGGAGGCAGAAGAGCATTATCGCAGCATGTTAACAGCCGAAGCGGTTGATATTTTAGGTGAAGAAGCTCTTGAAATCGCGATGATGAGCTTACAAGAAATTGCCGCCCCTATTCTAGAGCAACAAATTTTAGACGCCGCGCGCTATCAGGCCATTCAAGATGAAACCTTCTTACGCGCTGCCAATGGTGCGGCGTTACGGGCAATTTACCTTGCCGCCTTGGTCCTTATTACCGGGCAAGACCAAGACCATCCGTTTGCCCTAAAGTTTCAATTATTTGAACAAGGACGTTGGCCGTTAGACATTGTTGGACAAAGTTTCAATATCTATTAAGATATCCCCCTGATCATTTTAAAGGGGGGGAGCCTTACGATGTCACCATTCAGCAAAAACGCGGTAAAAGCTATTCTATTGGCTGGTAGCTTATTGGCAAGCTACAGTTCTATGGCCCAAGCGCCAGAATTTTCTGACCGCGTTAAAGGCTTCATTGATTATGATCAAAGCAGCATTCTGATACAAAATGCTCTCTTATTTGATGGCACTGGCGCCCCCAGAAAAGCCAACCAAGACGTATTCATTCAAAATGGTAAAATCGCCGCCGTTGGGGACCATGGCAGTTTATCAACCCCTCAAGGTGTCACCATTCTTGATGCCAGCGGAAAAACCTTACTGCCCGGTTTGGTGATGTTACATGAACATATGTATTACACCTCCTCCACTGCTGAGGGCTTTACCATTACCGAAAACCCGCGCACCTTTCCACGGCTATATTTAGCGGGTGGGGTTACCACGGCCCGCACAGGCGGCAGCATCGAACCCTTCACTGATTTATCCATTCGTGATGCGGTGAAGGCGGGGCAAATGGCGGGGCCTGATATTGATGCCACCGCCCCTTATATTGAAGGTAAAGACAGCCGCATTTTCCAACTGGCCCGCCTAGATGGCATTGAAGCAGCGCGTAAATCTGTGGCTTATTGGGCTGACATGGGCTTTACCAGCTTTAAGGCTTATATGGCCCTTAGCCAAGACCAAATGAAAGCCGCGGTTGACGAGGCCCACAAGCGTGGCCTTAAAATCACTGGTCACATTTGCGCCACCACCTATAAAGAAGCCGCTGATGTTGGCATTGATAATTTAGAGCATGGCTTTTGGGCCGCCACCGATTATATGGCTGACAAACCCAAGGGCCAATGTGTTGGCGGTTCACGCGGCGGTATGACTAACAACAGCCCAACCGAGGGTGTTGGCTCTGACCTCATAGATTATATGGTGCAAAACCAAGTGGCGATTACATCAACCCTACCAGTTATTTCAAAGGGATCATCGGTCTTTACGGGCTTTCCGGAAAATTGGGGCAGCGTTATCAGTGATGTTGACCGTGCCCGCTTTGACGAGCGTAGGGCGCGTTTTGACAATAATCCACAATGGATTGAAGGCTCTGACAAAACCCTACAAGCCGCGGTGAATTATGAAATGGAATTTATCAAGCGCGGCGGCCTTTTGGTGGCAGGTTCTGATACCACAGGCATGGGAGGCACCTTACCCGGCCTTGCCAATTTAGAACAAATTCATCTCATGGTTTGGGGTGGCTTTAGCCTTGAACAAGCCATTAAAGTGGTCAGCTTAAACGGCGCCATTTACCTTGAACAACAAGACAACATTGGCTCAATCACCGTGGGCAAAGACGCTGATCTTTTATTAATTGATGGTGATATCAGCGCTGACATTCGCAACGTCTATAAATCAGAAATTACCTTCAAGCATGGCATTGGCTATAACAGCCAGCGGATGATTGCCTCCAGTGAAAAAACCGTCGGCGGCCCCGGCCCGAATTAATAACCTCCATAAGGACCGATTTATCTTATGAAAAAAGCTGATGTTGTTGAGTTTTTTACCCGCTTGCGGGATTTGAACCCTGAGCCAAAATCAGATTTGGAATATACCAATGATTATACCTTGTTGGTGGCGGTAACCCTGTCAGCGCAGGCAACCGATATTGGCGTTAACAAAGCCACCAAAGAACTGTTTAAAATAGTTGATCATCCACAACAAATGTTAGAGCTGGGCATTGATGCCCTCATCAGCCATATCAAAACCATCGGGCTTTATAATTCAAAGGCCAAAAATGTGATGAAAATGGCAGAGATTTTGGTGCAAGACCATGGCGGAAAAGTTCCTCAAACCCGTGAAGAATTGGAAAAGCTGCCTGGTGTTGGTCGCAAAACCGCCAATGTGGTATTAAACATTGCCTTTGGTCAACCCACCTGTGCCGTTGATACTCACATTGATCGGGTGTCAAACCGTACTGGCCTTGCCCCCGGCAAAACCGTTTTGGCAGTTGAGAAAAAATTGATGAAGGTGGTGCCCGATGAATTTATGTTACACGCCCATCACTGGCTTATTTTACACGGTCGCTATATCTGTAAAGCGCGCAAACCTGAGTGCGCCCTCTGCCCGGTGATTGATCTTTGTAAATTTAAAGGTAAAACCGTTCTTCAATAAAACTTAGAAAAACCCTGATGGCGTTAACATCATGGGCCATTCACCATTGGGTAAGTGACTTCTAAAGCAAATCGCTTTATCCATGCTGTTGCCTGTTGGGCGACGCCCTGCAATGTGGCGCAATAAAAATTCTTCCCCTGGGCGCGGTTCATAGAAAAACAAATCAACAATGCATTCACTGTTTTCATATTGCATTACTTGAGCAGGACCCTCCCAGCGCAAAAAATCTGGGGCACCCAACACCCGCTGAATAGCTGGCATGCCAAGGCCAATAAGCAATTCAGGGTCAAAGGTGGGTGATTTATCCTCAACCGGTTCAGCAGCCACAACCGGGGTGGGCACGGCATCAGGAATGCGGCCTACCTCAGGCTTATTTGCGGTGGTTTGGCAGGCGGTTAAAACCAAGCTTGATAACAGTATCGCTTTTTTAAGCATCACTTTCCTTTAAACCTTCTTCAACTGGGCTGGTACGATATTGGCCCTTGCCATAGGTGGAATGGAACACATGAACCATCATTGCAGCGCCAATGATGGGGGTGAAAATATTCACCACTGGGATACTAAACATAAAGGTGATCAACGCGCCACCCATTAATGCCTTATCACGGTTTAGACGGCGTAATTTATTAGCGTCTTTGGCGATGAAGTGACGCGATGCCACCATCTCAAAATATTCACTGCCAAACAAATAACTGTTGAGAATATAATAAAGCACAATGGGCCCAATACCCGTAAACAGCAGAATTATATAAAATGGCAAGGCCAAAAGGTTTAAGATGATTGACATTAAACCAATTCTTAGCGCAATGCCAAAAGCCTCCATCGTGTTGGCCTTGCGGGTAGAACGTGCGGTTGGATAGTGCTTTTCCTCAACCGCATCAACAATGTCATCAAGGAACAAACCCATGAACAAAGTTGATACCGCCGGAAATAAAAACCAAACGGTAAATAAAAACACGCTGGATTTGGCCATAAAGTCAAATTCAGTCATCAACCAAAAAATACCGTTTAGGGTTTGATTGATCAACCAATCAATCACCATGATACCCGTAAAATTATAATCAGCATCTAGGCTTTCAGGCCAAACTGCAATCATACCCACCAGCAGTAAAGCAAAAAGCCCCAGCGCCATCAAGGTGCCAAAAATAAAAACTTTCCTGAATCGGGGGTCTGAACTTTGCCGTACGGCGGCGGTAAATTGGTCAATAATCATCGGATTCCTCGCTACGCTGTCTTAACAATTTTTCTTTTACAGCCTCTTAATGTGCTGTTATGCCTTAAGATATAACCATTATACCTTGTTTTTTAAACAACCAATGAATAAAATTTTAGAAATTTCTATGTGACAAAACATTTAAACCAAGCAGAAAGGCCTTTTTCATGACCAAAACCATTGATGTTTTAGGCTTAGGAAACGCCATTGTAGATATTTTGGCCCATGCTGATGATAGTTTTTTGAAAGACCACAGCCTTGAAAAAGGCAGCATGACTCTGATTGATGCTGATCAAGCCATTAATCTTTATAACGACATGAGCAACGCCACAGAGGCCTCTGGTGGGTCGGCGGCAAATACCATTGCAGGTATTGCGTCTTTAGGTGGAAAGACAGAATTTATCGGTAAAATCTCCAACGACCAATTGGGTGATATTTTCCGCCATGATCTAAAAGCCCTGGGTGTCCAATTTGATACCCCAGCCCAAGAAGGTGGTGACCCAACCGCGCGTAGCTTTATTTTGGTCACCCCTGATGCCGAGCGCACCATGAACACTTATTTGGGGGCTTGTCAGAATCTCACCAAAGGCGATATCACAGAAGAGCAAATTGCCAATGCCAAGGTGGTGTATCTTGAAGGGTATTTATGGGATCCTGCGGAAGCCAAAGCGGCCTTCAAATTCGCCATGGAAACCGCCAAAAAGCACAACACCAAAGTGGCTTTAACCCTTTCTGATAGTTTTTGCGTGGATCGCTATCGTGATGAATTTGTAGATTTGGTTGAAAACCATGTGGATATTTTATTTGCCAACGAAGCAGAAATTACATCCCTTTACCAAGTGGATAATTTTGACGACGCCGTTGCCAAATTAAAAGGCCATGTTGAAACCGCGGCCCTTACCCGCAGCGAAAAAGGGTGCCATATTTTGCATAATTTAAGTGAGGTGACCGTTGATGCCATTACCACCAAGGTGGTAGATACCACAGGGGCTGGTGATTTATTTGCCGCCGGCTTTTTGTTTGGTTATACTCAAGACAAAGACATGGAAACATGTGGTAAATATGGTGTGATTTGTGCCGCTGAAATTATCAGCCACATGGGCGCCAGACCCGAACAAAGCCTCAAAAACTTTGTTGCTGATAAACTATAGGCGCCATCAATTGTTGATTAAGTATGAAAGGCGGAGGTTAAACCGCCCCCGCCTTTTACCACTATGCGCCTTTAAATTTACGGTCCAACATAGGACCAAGGGGTTTGCCGCCTAAAATATGGATGTGCAGATGGGGTACATCTTGGTGGGCATGTTCCCCCGCGTTGGCAAGGATACGATAGCCATTTTCTTCCAACTCCAATTCCCGTGCAGTTTCACCAATGGCACGCATAAAACCTGCCATCAGGTCGGCAGGAGCATTGGCTGTAAAATCCATCATAGAAACATACTCACCCTTTGGAATAACCAACACATGAACAGGCGCTTGCGGGTTAATATCATGAAAGGCCAAGGCATGATCATCTTCATAAACCTTGTTACACGGAATTTCACCACGCAAAATTTTGGCAAAAATATTTTCTTGATCATAGGCCATAGTCATGTCTCCCTCTTCTAATACTTAAGCCAGAGCATATCCAGCCACCCCACTGCTGACAAGTGTGTTCTTGTAATTCACGACCACACCTTCTATATCAAGGTGAACAAAATTCGATGAGGAAAGAAAAATGTCTGAAGACACAGTTACATGGCATGGCACCACCATTGTCTCAGTGCGTAAAAACGGCAAAGTGGTTATCGCTGGCGATGGTCAAGTATCTATTGGTCACACCGTGATGAAAGGCAACGCCACCAAAGTGCGCCCTCTTGGCAAGGGTGATGTTATTGCAGGCTTTGCTGGCGCTACCGCCGATGCTTTTACCCTGTTTGAACGGTTAGAAGAAAAACTTGAGCGCCACCCCGGGCAATTATTACGCGCCTGTGTAGACCTTGCTAAAGACTGGCGTACCGACCGTTATTTGCGCCGCCTAGAAGCGATGATGATCGTGGCTGATAAAAGCCATACACTGGTTTTAACAGGCAATGGCGATGTCTTGGACCCTGAAGATGGCATTACCGCCATTGGCAGTGGTGGTAATTATGCCCTAGCCGCTGCCCGCGCCCTAGAAGACCAAGATTTAAGTGCGCGCGAAATTTGTCAGCGTGCTTTAAAAATTGCTGCTGATATCTGCGTTTATACCAATAATAATTTAACCATTGAGGAGCTAGACGCCCAATGAGTGCCTTTTCCCCCCGCGAAATTGTTTCTGAATTAGATCGTTTCATCATTGGCCAAGCAGATGCCAAGCGCGCTGTTGCCATTGCCCTGCGTAACCGTTGGCGCCGCCAACAACTGGATGATAGCCTTAAAGAAGAAGTGCTGCCTAAGAACATTTTAATGATTGGCCCTACCGGTGTTGGTAAAACCGAAATTTCACGCCGTCTTGCCAAATTAGCCGAAGCCCCGTTTATTAAAGTAGAAGCGACCAAATTTACCGAGGTTGGTTATGTCGGCCGTGATGTCGAACAAATCGTCCGAGATTTGGTTGAACTGGCCATTCATATGGTGCGTGAAAAAAGCCGCAAAGAAGTGCAAGCCAAAGCCGCGGTTGCCGCTGAAGAACGCGTTATTGATGCCCTGTGCGGTGAAACCGCCAGTGATGAAACCCGCCAGCGTTTTCGCGCCAAATTGCGCCAAGGTGAGCTGGGTGACAAAGAAATTGAGCTGGATGTGGCAGATAATTCTAACCCAATGCCAAGCTTTGACATCCCCGGTATGCCGGGTGCCAGTATGGGCATGATTAATTTAGGGGATCTGCTTGGTAAGGGTATGGGTGGTCGTACCAAGCGCCGCAAAATGACCGTTAACGAAGCCCACGAAGTGTTGATTTCTGAAGAAGCTGATAAATTATTGGATGAAGAAAACCTCACCAAAGACGCCATTGAGGCAGTGGAACAAAACGGCATTGTTTTCTTAGATGAAATTGACAAAATTTGCGCCCGTCAAGATGCCCGCGGCGGCGACGTTAGCCGTGAAGGCGTACAGCGTGATCTGTTGCCTTTGATCGAAGGTACCACCGTATCAACCAAACATGGCACCGTAAAAACCGACCATATTTTATTCATTGCATCAGGCGCTTTTTCGTTGGCAAAACCATCTGACCTGTTGCCAGAACTGCAAGGCCGTTTGCCTATTCGCGTGGAACTTCGTCCGTTAACCAAAGAAGATTTCCGCCGCATTTTGACCGAGCCTGAAAACAGCCTGATCCGTCAATATAAAGCACTAATGGCAACAGAGGACGTAACCCTTGATTTTACCGAAGATGGCATTGATGCCTTGGCTGAAATTGCCGCTGAGGTCAACACCACGGTTGAAAATATTGGCGCGCGCCGTCTGCACACCTTGATGGAAAAAGTGCTGGAAGACATTAGCTATGAAGCCAGTGACAAGCCCGGTGAAACCGTTGTGATCAACGAAACATTTGTCCGTGATAATATTGGGGACATTGCCCAAAACACCGACCTTAGTCGTTTTGTGCTTTAGATAAAATATCCGACTTGAATTTATAAAAGGGGGTGATCATACTATTAATATGGTCACCCCTTTTTAGGTGGTTTAGGAGCCACACAAACAATGTCAGATATTTCCCGCTTTTTAGATCACCATGATCAAACATCACTTGCCAGTGCCCTTAAAAAGGTTCACCCCTCCTTTGATGCTAGCGCCTTTTTGGCTGATATAACGCCTGGCTTAATGAACATTCCCTTAAAAGAGCGCATGCGCAAAACCACGCATTGTGTACATCAGCACTTATCCCTGCCTCTTGATCTTGCTTTTATGGCTTTAATCAACGCGGGGCCCCATATTAGCGGTGATTTTACCGGCATGGTCTTATCTGATTATGTTGAAGTTTACGGCCTGGAGCATCCTGATCTAAGCTTACCGGCTCTGAAAGAATTAACCCAATATGGATCAGCGGAATTTGCCATCAGGCCCTTTATTAAGCGATACCCTAATGAGACCATGGCGTTTTTGTTAGATTTAAGCCTAGATGACAACCACCATTGCAGACGACTAGCATCAGAAGGAACGCGCCCACGCCTGCCATGGTCGTTTCATTTAAAAGACTTCATCAAAGATCCCTCGCCCTGCTGGCCCTTATTATCCAACCTGATGCAGGATGATAGCTTGTATGTCAGAAAGTCGGTGGCTAATCATTTAAATGATATAAGCAAAGATAACCCTGATCTGGTGTTTGATTTTTTAAAACCCTTTGATCAGCAAAACCCACACACAAAATGGATTACCAAACACGCCCTAAGAAGCCTGATTAAAGACGCCCACCCGCGCGTTTTTGGCTTTCTAGGTTTTAGCCAAAAGCCCCGTTTAAAGAATGTTTCGCTTACCCTAAACAGCGACACAATAACCATGGGTAGCTATTTAGCTTATGAAATATCCCTCACTTCTGACGCTACCAAAAGCCAAAAATTGGCCATTGATGTGATCGTCCATTTTATGAAAAAGAACGGTAAACAAAATCCCAAGGTTTTTAAATTTAGAGAGCTTACGATCAAACCAAACGAAACCATCACATTGGATGGTAAGCGTGCCTTTGTGCCGCTAACCACGCGAAAATATTATGCTGGCGACCACGCCATTGAGCTGATGATCAATGGACAAAAAAGCCATAAACAAGCCTTCAATCTGATTTTTTGATGATCTTTAGCATGGCGGAAATTTGCTCGTCATCTAGGCGTTTGATACGCCGTGCGATGAGATTGGCAAGTTCTGTTGCCGTTGGTGAAAGTGAGGCGGTATCAACCGTTACCTTTGGATGCGAGACTTTCGCCAGTTCCTGAATTTCTTCGGCCTCATCCCAAATCAGATCAAACATGGCGATAATTTTTTGAACCATAGCCCAGCTGGGGCGACCGCGATGGCCATTTTCAAGCGCTGATAAATAAGCCGCTGACACATCCAATGCCTTAGCCATTTGTGCCTGTGTTATATGATGGTGTGCCCTTAATTGGCGCATTTTTTCACCAAACGGCGTCATTAAGCATTATCCCGTTTTAATTTACGCAACATCACATAAAGTGCACCGTCGCCACCATGCGTTTTGTGCGACGTTTCAAAGCTAGACACATGCGGGCTTAGGCGATGATCGCGCAGCCAAGACGGTACATTTTGTTTTAAAACACCGCCTTCCAATTGAAAGTCTTGGTACTTGCGCTGACCAATCGGCACCGGATCCGTTTGGGCAAAGCGTGCACTACCTTTACCCGTGACAACCAGCAAGCAGCGCGCCCCACTGGCCCGCGCAGCCGGAATTTTTTGGCAAAGGGTTTGATAGGCTTGCTCACGGCTAAGACCATGAAGATCAATCACACCATCCAATTGCTTTTGGCCTTTTGCCAATTTTCGGTGGGTTTTGCGATCAAAGTTACCCTGTGGTCGTGGCAAATCATCCAATGATACCCGCACCTCTGAGCGAAACTCTTGTTGGCGCACTTTGTGTTTGATTTTTTGTGCCTTAACCTGAATGGCTTCGTTCAAAATATCGGGTTTTGGGCGGTTTTTTAAAGGTGCCACGGTTTCAGTTAGCGCCTGCCAAACAGCCTTATCATCCGATGATAAAGCGCCTTTTTTCTTACCGCCACCGGTCATGATGATGCCTTGTCACCGACCAAACGTGCCGCCAAATCTTTTGGCAACAAGAGAAAAAAGGTTGCGGGGTTTTGCATGTGGCCTGCAATGGTTTCGGCATCTTCACCCATGCCCCAAAACACATCGCCACGCATTTCTCCGCGAATAGCACCGCCTGTGTCTTGTGCCACCACCAAACGGTTAAACGGTAGTGCTTCGCCCATTGGGTTGCTGGCGTCCGGATAAGTACCGCTTAAATAAATCGGCGCGGATAAGGGGATATGACGACGATCAACCGCCAGCGAACGACCCGGTGTTAACACCACCCCCTGTGACCCAACAGGGCCAGATGTTTCAAGCGAACGGAAGAAAATATATGACGGGTTTTCATGCAATAAATCATCAATGCGGTCAGGGTTATCATCCAACCACTTGCGAATGGTACCCATGGAAATGTTATCGGGTGCCAGTTCACCCCAATCGCGCAGCACCGCGCCAATGGCCTTATAAACATGGCCGTTTTGGCTGCTATATCCAACCTTGTGGAAACTACCATCTGGCATTTTAATGCGGCCTGATCCTTGGATGTGCAGGAAGAACGCCGCCACGCGGTCTTTCACCCAAACCAGCTCTAGGTCGCGGTTGGATAATGTGCCACTGTTAATTTTAGCGCGGTCAGCAAACGGCACCAATTGTCCATTTACCACTTCACCGGCAATGCGGCGACCATTAAGATCTGATCTAAACTGACCCAAATTAACCGACACCAATTCAGGCGGTTTACGGTAAAGGGGATAAGGATAATCAGTGCCCTCGCCACCTTCAAAACTGCCTTCAATCACCGGTTCGTAATAACCCGTTAAAAATCCAGTTTCAGATGTGGGCGTAACCATTTTAAGCGCACTGAAATTTTCTTCAAAAAAAGCCCGGGCAGAAGGGTGATCACTGGCATCAAGGCTAACCGCCATGTCACAAACACCGTGCCAATCACCAGCAACACCACCCACGTGGCGCGGACGTACAGAGCGATTTTCAGAACGGTTAAGCAAAGCAGAACAGGATATTTGAAAGGCTTTCAGGGCATCGCCTTGATTGTCATTTTGCCAGTTGGGCAAGTTAGAAAACAAGACAGGCTGATAAGATGGCCCGGTAATTTTTGGACCCTTAGGCCCTGTCGCCCAAAAAGCCAATGCCGCCAAGGCCACTATCACCACAAGCAACCAAAATAAAGAGGCTGATGATTTTTGCTGTGACGATGCCATAATTTCTTTCCCAACAATTATGCTGAATGATTAATTTCCTGCACGGGTGGCAACCAAATCCCATTTCGGATCATTGCTTTTAAGGTCTTTAGCAAAAGTCCAAAGGTCGGTAACCCGAACCGTGTCACTTTCATCACCTTCAATTACCTCACCATTGCTATCACGGGTGATGGCAATAATTTCTGAGACAAATTTCACCGTAATTTCCGCGGTGGTGCCTGTTAAATAAATTTCATCAATGTCTTGTTTGGTGGTTTCAAGCAATTTGTTTTCTAGGGTGACGCCATCTTTTTCGCGCATATCTATGGCATCATCAAATTGCTGGCGAATTTCATCAGATGTATAAGGCGCATAACCTGATTTATCACCCCCCCAAAAGCTTTCTAAAATCATTTGGTGGGCAACACCTGCGCCCTGCATGAAGTTATCAACATTAAAATCAGGGGCAATTTTACAGACATCAATTAAGTTTTCACGAACCGTTGCGCTATAATTACGGCCAAAATCAACATTGATGGTGTTATTGATACGTTCTTCAATGTCGCGGTTGTGGGGTGTGCTTTGATCTGGGTTGCGGTTCATTGATTGGCCATCTTGCTGGTCAGGCTCGTGGCCTGTACGCTCACCCAAGACGGATCGCAACCTTAAAATAATAAAGCCCGCAATCATTGCTAAAAGAATAATATTCACCAGTTCACCTTCGGCCATTGTCTTGTTCCCTATCATCATGTTTCACGCACGGTCTTTTTCGGCTTGCTTTTGGTGCGCAAAATTATCGCTTGACTTATGCGTCATAATCCCAATCTTCAAGATAGATATAACGCATCTTTTATGCAAACAAAAGCATATCCCCTTAAATATGGTGTTTATAAGGAAAGAACAAGAATGCCACTGGTAATTTTAGTCATTTTAATTGGCATCCCGATCATTGAATTAAGCCTTTTTGCCGAAGTGGCCGAAGAAATTGGCACAATGAACACCATTTTGCTGACCATTTTAACTGCGGTGATTGGTATTTCTTTGGTGCGCCAACAAGGCCTACAAGTAATGCAGTCACTAAATCACACCATTCAACAAGGACAGGACCCTGTAAAAGAAATTATCCATGGGGTGTTTTTGTTTTTAGCGGGCATCTTTTTATTACTACCCGGTTTTATGACCGACACCATTGGCGCCCTATTTTTAATACCGCCCGTTAGAACATTTTTAGCAGGCTCTGGCACGTTCAAAGTTTTTGTTAAAAAACCGATGCCACGCGATTGGCAGCATCATCAAACAGACCCAGAGGAAGAAAAACCAAGAACAATTCGAGAAACCACCATAATCGAGGGACAGTTTGAAGAAGTAGATCAAGATAAAGATACGAAATAGTAGAGAGAAAATTATAGGGGGTATTGATTAAAAACAACAATCCATAAAAATTATCGACCAAAGCCTATTTAAAATACGCAAAACCTAAGAGTTTCACTTGTGTCCTGCGTGAATAAATGATAGGCACACACAAAAATTTCTGTCTGACGTGGGGTTGGGCAAACGACTATCCATTTAATGAAAAGAAGAGACTGTAAAATGGCTGAAAATGAAAATGACGTATCAGTAGAAGGCGCTGCGGGCGCTGGTGATGCAGCAAACGCCCCTCAAGCTGGTGTGATTGCACAATATATTAAAGATTTGAGTTTTGAAAACCCAAATGCTCCTGAGAACTTCTCTAACCAAGCTGCTCAACAACCTGGCATTGACGTAAATGTTAATGTAAACGGTCGTAAAGTTGACGAAGACGTTTACGAAGTTGTTCTTAACATTGCTGTAACAGCGAAAAAAGAAGATGGTTCAAACGTTTTCGTTTGTGAATTGGCTTATGCTGGTTTGTTCGGTCTTCGCAACATCCCTGAAGATGCAATGGGTCCATTTATGTTGGTACAAGCACCAACCATCCTATTCCCATTTGCGCGCCGCGTTATTGCTGATGCTACCCGTGATGGTGGATATCCTCCATTGATGCTTGAGCCAATTGATTTCATGGCTTTGTATCAACAGCAACAACAGCAAGCTGCTGCTAACCAACCTGCTAACTAAGCATTGTTTGGTTTAAAAATTAAAAAAGCCCGGTCAGATGATCGGGCTTTTTTTATAACTTAATCAGTTGGCTGCTCATTATCTTGCCCTGATAACCACAGCGGATCGTTGATTTTTTTTAAAAAAGCATCATGGGCAGCAAGTTCTTCGGCGCTGATGGCAAACGTGCGTTTAGGGCGTTCTTTTTTAGGGCCTGTTGGCACATAAACCGATTTAGCATCAGCACCCAAATCCATACCCTGTTGGCGACCACCCATCAATTCAATATAAACATCGGCAAGGATTTCACTATCCAACAAAGCACCGTGAAGGGTGCGGTGACCATTTTCAATGTTAAAACGCTTACATAAAGCATCTAGTGAATTGGGCGAGCCTGGAAATTTGGTGCGGGCAATTTGCAAGGTATCAACCACACGGTCCATGGATAAAGGATCATAGCCGGCATTTTGTAATTCCCAATTAATAAAGCGCATATCAAATTCAGCATTATGGGCAACCAATTTGGCATCGTCGCCAACAAATTCTAAAAACGCCTCAACCACATCAGGAAACACGGGATGCCCCTTTAAAAATTCGGTGGAAAGCCCGTGAATTTTAAAAGCCCCTTCTGGCATATCGCGTTCGGGGTTGATATATTGATGATAAGTTTTATCGGTTGGCAAACCATCAATCATTTCAACACAGCCAATTTCCACCACACGATCACCATTGGTGGGGTCAAATCCTGTGGTTTCTGTATCGAAAACAATCTCACGCATGGTAAAATAACCCCTTCATCATCAATCCCAATACCCCATGCGCATATCGCGGCGGGTTAGGGTGTCTTGTTTAATTTGTTTTATAATCTTTTTCAATTGTTCTAATGCCGATCGCTTGCCTTGATCGGTATTAATGACAAAATCAGATCGTGCCACTTTGTCTGCCACCGCCACTTGTTTTGAGCGTATGAAGGTTAGTTTTTCAAAGGTCATATTAGGACGTGATAAAACCCGATGTTCTTGAATGGCATCAGAACAATAAACCGTTAAGCTAAAATCACAAAAAGCATCATATCCCGTTTCAAACAGCAATGGTATGTCCAGCACTACCATAGGGCAATGACGCAACGCATGCTTTTTTAAAAACTGTTGGCGCATATCACGCACCATAGGGTGAATAATGGCTTCCAACTGATTTAAAGCAGCGGGGTCTTTTTGTACAATCGCACTTAAAGAAGCACGATCAACAGCACCATCAAAGATAGCTTTAGGCCAAAGATCAGCGATGGACTTGACCGCAGCGCCACCTTTACCTTGCAAAATATGGACAGCTTTATCGGCGTCAAAAACCGGAATATTCAGGCGCTCAATCATCGCCGCCAAGGTAGATTTCCCCATCCCGATAGAGCCCGTTAATCCTATGATTTTCATGATACTATACCCACTTGATGACGGCGTAATTCTTTTAAAAGCGGCAATAACGGCAAGCCCAAAATAGTGTGATAGTCACCCTCGATTTTATCAAACAATTGAATGCCTTTTCCCTCCAATTGATAACAACCAACACACCACCGAATATCACCCCAGCAATCATTAAGATAGTGCTTTAAAAAGTCATCAGAAAAATCACGCATGGTTAACGTGGCAACATCACAAAAGGACGCCACTGCAACGCCTTGATACAATAAACTCCACGCCGATAAAAGCTGATGTGATTTTCCCCGCATCATAATGAGGTGATGCTTGGCATCATCTCTATCTTTTGGCTTATCAAAAACCTGATCCTCAAACACCATTATTTGGTCAGCACCAATAATAAAATCATTGCTAAAGTCTGGTGATTTGGAAACAGCCAAGGCTTTTTCATAGGCTAAGGTTTGCACTAAGTCTTTTGGGATTAAGTGGGTATTAGCTTTTTTTATGGCTTCTTCATCCACTGGCGACACACAGGTTTTAAAATTAAGACCTGCATTTGTTAACAAATCCCGCCTAATTTGACTGTTAGATGCTAAAATAAGGCTGGGCGGTTTTCGTTGTTCAATCATTCTGTGTCACCATCCCCCGCTTTTAATTCACGTTCTTCCTGCCAGCGTTGATACAGTGATATGATATAAGCTGCGGTTTCTTCAATTGATCGGCGCGTCACATCTATCATTGGCCAGCCGCGTTTGGCGCAATAGCGCCGGCAATCACGAATTTCTTGGCGCACCTCTAAGGGGTCAACATAAGCGGTGGTGGGCGCCTCATTCATGCTTTTCAAACGATGGGTGCGAATGTTGATCAGCTGTTCAGGTGCCACAGTAAGCCCTACCACAAAGCGGTCTTTTTCATCATCCAAAATTTCTGGCATCGGACAATTAGGCACAAATGGCACATTGGCAGTTCTAATGCCACGGTTTGCCATATAAATGCTGGTGGGTGTTTTTGAAGTGCGCGAAACACCAACCAAAATAACCTCCGCATGATCAAGATGATCAGGTGAAATGCCGTCATCATGGGCCATGGAAAATTGAATGGCGTCCATGCGCTCAAAATAATCGGCATCTAAAACATATTGCAGTCCCGGCTTATTCGATGCCTTTTGACCCAAAAAACTGGTTAAGGCATTAACCACTGGGTCAAGCACTGAAACCGACGGGAAATTATATTTTTTACAGCAGCGTTTTAACTCTGCCCGAATTTCTTTGTTCACAACCGTATAAAGAACAAGACCTGGAAACGGTTTAATGTCTTCCATCACCCGTTCCATTTGCATCGACGTTCTTATCAGGGGCCAAAGATGTTTTTTAACCTGAACACCTTCAAATTGCACCAAGGCTGATTTGGCCATATGCTCTAAAGTATCGCCTGTGGAATCTGAAACCAAATGCAAATGATAAATTGGCTTATCTTTATCTAACTTCATGTAATATCAGGTCTTTCTTAAGTTTATCCACAGTCATCTCTTGATTAGGTGTGTAAAAACTAAGGACAAAACAAAGAATTGAAAATTTATTCCCATAAACCATATGTTGCCATGCTTTTAACCCCATGTGAATGACTTTATCAAATTGCCTGAATTATGGGGATAAAAGATAAAACACTTGCTTTTTTGTATTTTGAAAGCTGGCTTTTCTGCCTGTTTCATTTTTTGGGAAATATATTGTCGCACGATGAATAACCCCATATAAGAGGGATAACTATGTGGATAAAATTTAATCCACAGGATTCACAGGACCAACAACATCAACAACCATTATATATATAATATATATATTATAATAGTAGTCAGGATGACGGGATAAAATATGACCAAAAGATATTTGAAAACGCTTGCCGGAGATATGACTGATCGCCCTCCTTTTTGGTATATGAGACAAGCGGGTCGTTACCTTCCAGAGTATCTTGAAACCCGTAAAGAAGCCGGGTCGTTTATGGACCTTTGCTATAATCCTGAATTAGCGGTTGAAGTTACCCACCAGCCAATCCGTCGCTATCATATGGACGCAGCGATTTTATTTTCCGATATTTTGGTAATCCCTCATGCTCTTGGGCAAAAAGTTTGGTTTGAAGCAGGTCATGGTCCACGTTTAGGCGAGTTAAAACAAGAAAACCTTAGCAGCCAATTAACAATGGATCGTTTGCATGATACATTAGATCCCGTTTATAAAACCGTTAATGGCTTAGCAACTAGTTTGCCGGAAGATGTTGCCCTTATCGGATTTGCGGGTGCGCCATGGACTGTGGCAACCTATATGGCTGAGGGGCAAGGATCAAAAGACCAAAAGGCCGCTAAATTATGGGCTTATCAAAATGAAACAGGTTTTTCGGATTTGATTGATATGATCACCGAAGCCACCGCAGAGTATCTTATTCGCCAAGTGGATAATGGTGCAGAAGCCTTGCAAATTTTTGATACATGGGCAGGCAGCTTATCAGAAACAGAATTAGAAAAATGGGTTATTGAACCGACGGCCCGTTTGGTTAATTTGGTGCGTGAAAAGCACCCCAATATTCCGATCATGGGCTTTCCAAAGGGTATTGGTGAAAAATTACCAACCTATGCCACTGCCACCAATGTAACTGGTGTTAGTTTAGATACGGGAATGAGTGTTAAATGGGCGGCAAAAAATATTCCTGATCAGTTTGTTCTTCAAGGTAATCTTGATCCTTTGTTGGTGGTTGCTGGGGGCGATGCCATGCTGGAAGAAGCGACCGCTATTTTACATGCCATGAATGAACGCCCGTTTATTTTTAACTTAGGCCATGGGTTTGTGCCTGAAACACCGCCTGAGAATGTGCAAATATTGTCTGACCTAATTGTGAACTGGCAGCGCCCTAGTGCGTAAAACCATCAGTTAAAGTTTTTGGTGGTTTAAAGGAAAAGTGATGTCTGGATCTGATCAGAAAAAAATTGCGATTGTTCATTTTAATTTGGGTGGCCCTGATAATTTAGACGCCGTGCAGCCCTTTCTTTTTAATTTGTTTAAAGATCCAGCGATTATTCAATTGCCTAATCCCCTGCGGTGGTTGGTAGCAAAATTAATCTCCACCCGTCGTGCCCCATTCACGCAAGAAATTTACAGCCACATTGGTAACAAATCACCATTGTTAGAGGAAACTCAAGCGCAATGTGATGCCTTGGATGCCTTGTTAAACAAAGATCAAAAGGCGGCTGAGTATAAATCTTTCATTGCCATGCGTTATTGGCATCCTTTTTCATATGAAGCAGTTGAAGCCGTAAAAGCTTGGGGGGCAGATGAAATTATTCTATTGCCGCTTTATCCGCAATTTTCAACCACCACCACAGACAGCTCAATCAAAGATTGGCATAAAGAGGCGAAAAAGGCTGGCTTATCTTTACCAACTCGCACAGTGGGTTGTTATCCAGCCAGCAAAAACTTTATCGCATCTCATGTTGAAAAAGCCCTGCCTTTCATGAAACAGGCTTTAGAAAAGGGAAAAACGCGGTTGTTATTATCGGCCCATGGTTTACCACAAAAAGTGGTTGATGCTGGTGATCCTTATGAATGGCAGGTGAAATTAGGGGCTGATAACATTGTTGCTGGCTTGAAAGACAAATTGGGACAAGATTTTGATTGGACGGTTTGTTTTCAAAGTAAAGTTGGTCCTTTAAAATGGTTAGAACCTTCCACCGAACATGAATTGGAACGCGCTGGCCAAGATAATGTTAATGTGGTTCTTATTCCCATTGCCTTTGTTTCAGAACATTCAGAAACCTTGGTTGAATTAGATATTGAATATAAAGAATTGGCTGATGAAGCTGGTGTTCCCCATTATGGCCGGGTACCAACCTTGACCACTGATGGTCGCTTTATCCAATCATTGGTCGATGAAATTTCAAAAACCAATGAAGGCTGGAAAAGTGAAGCACCCTGCCCGCAAAATTTTGGCAAATGTTATTGCCGTGCCAATGGCTTGGTTTAAGTTTTAAAAATTTAATTAAAATTTTATCTAATTGACTCTACACTCATTGAGGCGTATATTTTTTCGTCTTCTTTCATAAGGAAAGAAGCGGTCAAAAGGACCGATTAGTAACGTCAAAGAATTTGATGGAATGAGAAAATGGCCTTTAGTGTAAACACTAATGCAGGTGCCTTGACGGCTCTGCAAAACCTAGGAAAGTCTAGCAAAGCGCTACAACTTTCCCAATCTCGCATCAATACTGGACTGAAAGTTAGCAGCGCAAAAGACAATGCCGCTGTGTTTAATATTGCCCAAGGTTTAAAAGCTGATAAAGCAGGATTAAGCGCGGTAAGCACAAGTCTTGATCGGGCAAAATCTGTTTTGGATGTCACCATTGCTGCCGCTGAAACCATCAGTGATATTATGATTGAAATAAGATCATTATCGGTGGCGGCCAGCGATACTGGTATGGATCAGGAAAGTCGCGATGCTTTGTTCCAAGACTTTCTTAATTATTCGCAAACCATTGATAGTACCGCTGAATTAGCTGAATTTAGTGGCACTAAATTATTAACTAATGATGCTAGTCAAACGTCTGCCATTATTGATGCGGATGGCAATAATACCATAACCGTAACTGGGCAAGATATGACAATGGATTATTTTCAGTATGGTCTACCGAATGCTAATTTTAACAATGCAACCAATTCTGCGTTCATGGTAACGCTAGCAGATAATGCATTGGATAAAATTGAAGAGGGCTTGTCACAATTTGGTGCAAAATCAAAACGCATTGATCAGTTAATCAAGTTTAATGATAAACTGAATGATAGCATTGAGGTTGGTATTGGTAATTTGGTAGATGCTGATTTGGCGCGCGAAAGTGCTCAATTGCAGTCAAACCAAGTGAAACAGCAATTGGGATTACAAGCGCTAGGCATTGCCAATCAAGCGCCACAAGCTGTCTTGAGTTTATTCTAACCAGATGATGGCGATTTAATCATTGTCGTCATGGTATAGACCTGTCATACTTTCTAAAGGGAACTTTAGGGGAGATTTTGTCATGGAATTTTTAGCGGAATATTATTTATGGATAAAGGCCATTCATATTATGGCGATTATTTCATGGATGGCAGGTCTGTTTTATCTTCCCCGTTTGTATGTTTATCATTCGGGTGTGCCGGTTGGTTCTGACCAAGATATTTTATTTCAAACCATGGAGCATAAATTATTGCGTGTGATTATGAATCCCGCAATGATTGTGGCGTGGATTTTTGGGTTGTTGCTGATGATTACACCTGGGTTAGAAGCCTATCAATTTGGTTGGTTCCATGCCAAATTTGCGGCAATTCTGGGCATGACATGGTTTCATATGAAATGTGCTGGCTGGCGTAAAAAGTTTGCCCGTGGTGAAAATGAAAAAACCGATGGCTATTTTCGTAAGATGAATGAGGTCCCAACGGTTTTGATGATTATCATTGTTATTATGGTGATTGTGCGTCCTTTTTAAATGCTGTGAAGGCAGTAAAATATTCCTAAGACATAAGAAACTTGACTTTGCCCTTAAAACTGGTAATTTCATTGCCATAGCCGTTCCGGTTAGTTCGTTCTTAACATCTTCAAAATTTTGGCGCTTATCCCTTTTCGGGACTTCTTATGCCTATTTCACATGAATAAATTTTATTAGGACCTATCCAACATGGATCTTAGAGAATTAAAGAAAAAAAGTCCGGCAGAGCTGTTAGCTTTGGCTGAAGAGTATGACATTGAAAATGCCAGCACCATGCGCAAACAAGATATGATGTTTGCTATTTTAAAAGCGATGGCGGCTAGCGATATGGAAATTAGTGGTGCCGGTGTATTAGAGGTATTGCAAGATGGCTTTGGTTTCTTGCGTTCGCCCGAAGCAAACTATCTAGCAGGCCCTGATGATATTTATGTAAGCCCCAGCCAAATTCGTCGCTTTGGTTTAAGAACGGGTGACACGGTTGAAGGTCAAATTCGCGCCCCAAAAGATAACGAACGTTATTTTGCTTTATTGAAAGTATCATCAATTAATTTTGAAGAGCCTGAAAAAGCTAAGGTTCGTGTAAACTTTGATAACCTAACCCCGCTTTACCCTGATGATCGTATCAAGCTAGATCAAGAAGATCCAACCTTAAAAGATAAGTCCAGTCGTGTGATTGATTTGGTATCACCTATTGGTAAAGGTCAACGTGCCTTGATCGTGGCACCACCGCGTACAGGTAAAACGGTTCTTTTGCAAAATATTGCCCAGTCTATCACTAAAAACCATCCTGAGTGTTTCTTGATCGTTTTGTTAATTGATGAACGCCCGGAAGAAGTAACCGACATGCAACGCAGCGTGAAAGGTGAAGTGGTATCATCAACCTTTGATGAACCTGCAGCGCGCCACGTTCAAGTGGCTGAAATGGTTATCTCAAAAGCCAAGCGTTTGGTGGAACACAAGCATGATGTTGTTATCTTGTTGGATAGTATCACCCGTTTGGCCCGTGCTTATAACACCGTGGTGCCATCATCAGGGAAGGTTCTAACAGGTGGTGTTGATGCCAATGCCCTGCAACGTCCAAAGCGTTTCTTCGGTGCCGCTCGTAATATTGAGGAAGGTGGATCATTGTCTATCATCTCAACCGCGTTGATTGATACTGGTAGCCGCATGGACGAGGTTATCTTTGAAGAATTTAAAGGCACAGGTAACAGTGAGATCGTTCTTGATCGCAAAGTTTCTGATAAACGTGTTTATCCTGCTCTTGATATCATTAAGTCTGGTACTCGTAAGGAAGACTTGCTGGTTGATCCTGCGACCTTGTCTAAGATGTGGGTTCTTCGCAAAATCCTTACCCCAATGGGCACGGTAGACGCGATGGAGTTCTTGCTTTCTAAAATTAAAGACACAGGCAGCAACGAAGAATTTTTCGATCAAATGAATACTTAAAATTTTTCGATGTAAGATGAAAAGAAAAGCCCGGTCAAATGATCGGGCTTTTTGATTTTAGACATGGACAAAATAACGATTTAATATAAGGGTGTTTTCTGTCTTTGCTTTTTGTTATTTAGCTGGTTTGTTTCGTCGGTGCCCCAATAACAGTTATAGAAGCTGTTTTCATTCATTCACAAAAGTTTTGTCAGTGCCATCAAGGGGCCCGCGATATCGGATATCAAAGGATGTGCGATAAAAAGTCCAACGGCCATTATGTTTTTTCATGATACTGGCAAAATGACCCATAAATTTTGATTTAGTGCCATCAGGGTGGGTGAAATGTTCCTCTTGAAGATGACGCACATAAGCGATGTCACCCATTATATCAACGCTAATTGGTTCAACAAAACTGAAATGAGCATAATTGCCAGCGTCAAACCAAGACTTTACGCCTGTTAAAAATTGCTCGCGGTTTAACACTCGTATTGGATCGGTACTCATGACCCAATTGCTATAATCAGGGTGAAATAATTTACTGTATTCTTCAAATCCCGACTTTTTTAAAGCCAAAGGCACCCATGTATTTATGTTGATGATATTTTGTTGTTCAACAGTCCATTGTTTTTCCTGTGCCATGGTTGGTGCAGAAAATAAGGTCAATAAAACCATTAACCCAATGGTTAAAGGTTTTAAGAGTTGTTGAAGTTTGTTCATTATTTTCCTCATCATTAGCTGTCGTTTGTTAAAACAAGCGTTTAACAAATAGCTAATAATGACAATGGCTTCGCGATTAATCCCCTAAAGGACACGATTAATGACTTTTTGTTTAAGGTAGCAAGATAGTGCTGCCGGTGGTTTTGCGGGCTTCTAGTGTGTCATGGGCTTTTTGAACATCTTTTAAGGCAAAGCGTTGATTGATATTTATCTTGATGGTGCCTTTTAAAATTTGCTTAAACAAGGCATTGGTGCCCTCTTCCATTTCAGCTTTGGTAGCATAATAGTCCATCAATTTTGGACGGGTCATAAATAAGGAACCATGTTGATTCAATAAAGCGGGAGGAACAGGATCAACAGGCCCAGTGGCATTACCATAAGTTACCATCATACCGCGCCGCTTTAAGCATTTGATCGATGGCCTAAAGGTCGCTTTACCAACACTGTCATAAACCACATCAACGCCGTTACCCTCGGTAATGTCCATCACGGCTTCATCAAAATTTTCTGCGGAATAATCGATCACATGATCAGCGCCTAGCTTTTTAACCAAGGCACATTTTTCTGGGCCGCCAGCAGTAGCTATAACGGTGGCACCAATGTCAGCTAACCATTGAATGGCAATTTGGCCCACACCCCCTGCGGCGGCATGAAACAAAACGGTGTGATGGGGTTCAACTTTAAAAGTGCGTTTGATTAAATATTCTGTGGTGCAGCCCTTTAACATCATGGCGGCGGCGGTTTCATAATCAATGTGATCCGGCAATTTAACCAAGCTGCTGGCGGGCATGTTTCGGTGTGAGCAATAAGCCCCCAATGGCCCCCCTGGATAAGCGACACGGTCACCAACTTTTATGTCACTAACCTCAGAGCCAACAGCGATAATCTCACCCGCTGCTTCAAGGCCAGGAATAAAAGGTGGGTCGATTGGGTAAAGACCGGTGCGATGATAAACATCAATAAAATTTAAACCAACTGCATGATGTTGGATTGTTACTTCATTGGCTTTGGGATCTTTCAGATCAAACTCAACATGGGTGAGTTTATCGCTGCCTCCATGCTCAAAAACTTTAATGCCGTATGCCATGATATTCCCTCCCCCAAGGTTATGTTTTTTATAAGGCCCCTTCAAGGGTCAATAATTGCTTTTTGGTATCAATGCCACCATCACCAGAATAGCCCCCAAAACCACCATTGCTGGCTAACACACGGTGGCATGGAATGATAATGGGAATGGGATTTTTTCCGCAAGCCCCACCAACCGCGCGCGGCGCTGATTTAAGAGCATCAGATATTTCTTTATAGGTTAAAGTATCGCCTGATTGGATGGTCAGCATTTTATCCCAAACACGTTTTTGAAAATCGGTTCCATTGGGTGCTAAGGGCAGATCAAACGTGGTTCGCTTACCATCAAAATAATCATCCAATTGTTGTTTGGCTTTATCTAAAATTGGGCTGCTTTCTTGATAAGAACTCCATCCCCATTCCAAGGCAACAATGCTGCCGTCTTCTTCAAAAAGGGTTATGTCACCCAAGGGGCTGTGCAGGGATAAAACAGGCATTAGATAAAGTCCTTCAAATGATCAGATAAGGTGTTGATTTCTGTGATCGGTGTTGAACAGCGGTTTTGGGTACAAATAAAAACACACCCCTTTTCACTGGTTTCTTTGCCAAAAGCAGGATGATTGTCTGGCAATTTTTCACCCTCGTCAACCAGCTGAATAATTTTGTGATCAAGAGCAAGATCATAAATTGCAGCTATGGTATTTTGAACGGTTTTATCTTTGCGATTACCGACAATGATAAAACTGACATGCTCATAAAAATAATGGCTGGCTGTGATTAGGCTGGCATGGCTAAACCCATGTTGGGTGATGTCACCACCATGGGCTTTGATCAGCTTTTCACCAGCGTCAAAATAGGGTTGCTTGCCAGTAAAAGCATAAAGACGGGTTAGAACCATTAAGAAAATGGCTTGCGGTGATGCGGTGACATTATCGCTGGCATCCATTAATGGCATCATAATATCCAAACTTTCAGGGGCGTTGAGATAATAGCTTCCCTCGGGTGATTGGAACGATGAGATCACTTTCTCTGATAAGGATTCAGCAAGGGCCAAATGGTCATGATTGTTGGTGGCTTCAAATAGCGATGATGCGGCAAAGGCAAGCCAGGCATAATCAGATAATAAGGCCAATGGCCCATGTTTTTGATCACGCCATGAATGGAACAATTGTTGATCAGGCTTTAGAATTTTAAGGCTGTTTTTAAGCGCCTCTTCTGCCAGTTTAATCCAGCTGGGTTGGTTAAAGATGGTGCCTGCCTCTGTTAAGGCGGTGATCATCATGCCATTCCAATCAGCCAAAATTTTATCATCGGTTAGCGGGGGGATGCGGGTTAGGCGCTGGTTTAATAATTTTTCACGAGCCGCTGATAATAAATGTTCTTCGTCCTTAGATAAAGCCGCCATCGTATGAAGGCGATTTGGAATGTTGTTGCCTTCCCAATTGCCATCATCTGTGATGTCATAAACATGGCAGAAAAGGTTGGCTTCATCTTTGGTTAGCAACTTCTCAATTTCTGATTTTTGCCAAACATAATATTTACCTTCTACCCCTTCACTGTCAGCATCTTGGGCGGCAGCAAAGGCGCCGTTGGTGATCATCTCACGTTCTAACCATCGGATGGTTTCAGTGACTCGTGATTGATAAAGCGGGTTTTTGGTTTTGACCCATGCTTTGGTTAAAAGAGATATTAATGCGGCATTGTCATAAAGCATTTTTTCAAAGTGTGGCACCAGCCATTTATCATCGACAGAATAGCGCGCAAAGCCACCACCAACATGATCATAAATGCCCCCCTGGCACAGATTATCTAGGGTGGTTGTGACAGCATCAATCATATCATCAGCATTTGCGGTTTTATCTTTAAAGGATGGATGGTTGCCAGCTTGCCATAACAAATCAAACACTGGGGTCATGGGGAATTTGGGTGCGCCTTTTAAGCCGCCTTGGTCACGGTCCATCATGGGCATAATTTGATTGGCAAGGTTCACTAAAATATCAGGGTTCAGGTCACCCGAAAGGCTGCTGGTATAAATTTGATAAAGGCCCATCTTTAATCGTTTGCCATTGTCGGCAATGACCTCAGGCTTGCCATGATAGGCTAAGGCAATTTTTGATAAGACATCTTTAAATCCGGGTCGGCCATAACGTTCTTCTAACGGGAAGTAGGTACCGCCAAAAAACGGGGTGCCATCGGGTGTTAAAAACATCGTTAAAGGCCAGCCGCCCCCCTCGCCCATCATTTGTAGGGCTTTTTGATATAAGGCATCAACATGAGGGAATTCTTCGCGATCCACTTTAACCGGGATATATAATTCATTGATCAGATCAGCGGTATGATCATCCTCAAAACTTTCATGGGCCATTACATGGCACCAATGACAAGCGGCATATCCCACCGATAACAAAATCGGTTTATCGGTTGTGTGTGCCTCACCAAAGGCAGCAGTACCCCATGGTCGCCAATGCACAGGGTTATCTTTGTGCTGAAGCAGGTAAGGACTTGTTTCTAAATGCAGACGGTTTTCGGACATGGCGAAACTCTGTGTTTGTTTTTAAAGGGCATTTTTTGTATATAACCACATATAGGTTTTTATGGAAAGAATGTCAGTAGGCATCTTTCATCTCTGGGAAGATAATCATGTCGCAATTATATGATGAAACCATTTATGCGCTGGCCAGTGGACAGGGTCGTGCTGGTGTGGCGGTGGTGCGATTATCGGGCCCCATGTCTGGTGATATTTATTTATCACTGACTAAACAAACAGACCTGCCCCCTGCCCGCAAGGCAGTTTTACATTATATTCGTCACCCAAAAGACGAGAACCAGATCATTGATCAATCACTGTTTTTATGGTTTCCCGCCCCCAATAGTTTTACTGGTGAAGATGTTTTGGAAATTCATCTTCACGGCGGACTTGCCATTCAACAAGCTTTGTTTGATGCCTTGGATACATTTGATGGTGTGCGGCTGGCTGAAAGGGGTGAGTTTTCGCGCCGTGCCTTTGAATATGGCAAGATGGATTTGACCGAAGCAGAAGGCTTGAATGATCTTATTATGGCTGAAACCGAAGCACAAAGATTGCAAGCGTTTCGCCAAATGCAAGGTGGCTTGAGCCAGATTTATGAAAACTGGCGCCATCAATTGATTGATATTTTGGCTTATTTAGAGGCGGATATTGATTTCCCCGATGAAGATTTACCCGATGGCATTTCTGCCACCCAACGAGAACCTGTACAAAAATTATATGATCAAATTAGTCAGCACTTAGATGAAGGTCATCGAGGGGAGCGCATTCGCAGTGGTTATAGCATTGTGTTGTTGGGGGCGCCTAATGTGGGTAAATCCAGTTTGCTTAATGCCTTGGCAAAAGAAGATGTTGCCATTGTCTCAGACATTGCAGGCACCACCCGTGACAGTATTGAGGTGCGATTAGATTTAGCAGGCTACCCTGTTTCTATCATCGATACCGCTGGTCTTCGTGAGGCAGGTGACGTGATTGAGGAAGAAGGCATTAGACGTGCTCGGGAAAAGGCAGAAAAAGCAGACCTACGTTTGGTGTTGATCGCTGCTGATCATGATGAGGGTCAATTAAAAGAGGCAATTGATTTGGTGCGGGATGGTGATTTTCTTTGCATTAATAAATCTGATCTGGGGGATGTTACCTCACCTTTAATTGCGCTGGTGAAAGATGTTGTATCTTTGTCGGTGGTAGCGGGTGATGGTTTGCAGGATCTTTTGCAGAAAATTGAGAAGAAGGTGGTGTATGATTTGTCGATGGGTGATGGTCCATCTTTAACCCGTCGTCGTCATCGCTATGCCATTGAAGCAACGCGCGATGCTCTTGATCGTTTTTTGAACAATACTCATAGTGATTTAATTTTAGAGGCAGAGGATATCAGGCTCGCCGCGCGATTTTTGGGTGAGATCACAGGTCGTGTCGATGTGGAAGAAATATTGGGCAAAGTTTTTTCCGATTTTTGTATTGGTAAATAACCCCCTATATATAGGGTATATACCTATATCTTGAGCTCAATGTTTCACGTGAAACAATATACAGTATTTAATTTAAGTAACCATTGTTGTCTTTGTTGGTTGCCTTAATCATTGTTTCACTTTCTTTTTTTCGTTATTTGAGTTATGAGAGCGCCTATGAAACAAGCGTATGACGTGATTGTTATTGGCGGTGGCCACGCTGGCTGTGAAGCGGCGGCGGCATCTGCCCGGGTTGGTGCTAAAACCGCCTTGGTAACACACAAGATTGAAACCATTGGTGAAATGTCATGCAACCCAGCTATTGGTGGCTTGGGTAAGGGCCATCTTGTGCGTGAAATTGATGCGCTTGATGGTCTTATGGGCATTGTTGCTGATGCCACGGGCATTCAGTTTAGGTTGCTGAACCGCCGTAAGGGTGCCGCTGTACGTGGGCCTCGCTGTCAATCTGATCGCGCGCAATATAAGCAAAAAATGCAAGACATTATTCTTAATTACCCTGGGTTAGATGTTATCGCTGGCGGTGTTGAGGATCTTGTTTCACGTGAAACATCTGATGGATGGATAATTGAAGGTGTGGTTTTGTCATGTGGAGAAACGATTGAGGCCAAAAGCGTTATTCTAACCACCGGCACTTTCCTTAATGGTTTAATTCACTTAGGCGAGAAGAAAATTCCCGCAGGTCGGGTTGGTGAAGACCCATCATTGGGTTTATCCGGAACGCTTTCTAAAATTGGTTTTGATCTTGGCCGCTTGAAAACAGGCACTCCTCCCCGCCTAGATAAAAATACTATTGATTGGGGTAAAACCGAGGTGCAACCCGGTGATAATCCGCCCTACCCGTTTTCTTTTTTAAATGACTCGATCAAACAACAACAAGTGCCGTGTCACATTACGCGCACCACGGAAGAAACCCATAAAATTATTCAGGATAATATCAAACGCTCACCGATGTATTCAGGCCAAATTGATAGCCGTGGCCCGCGTTATTGTCCCAGCATTGAAGATAAGATTGTGCGCTTTGCCGATAAAAGCAGCCATCAAATTTTCTTGGAGCCTGAAGGATTGAACACGGATTGGGTTTATCCTAATGGCATTTCTACGTCCCTGCCCGAAGATGTGCAAGAAGCAGTGGTTCATTCTATCCCCGGTCTAGAAATGGCACGCATTATTCAATATGGATATGCTATCGAATATGATTATGTTGATCCACGGGAATTAAAAGCGACGCTTGAAACCCGAAAGGCATCAGGTCTTTATCTGGCTGGTCAAATCAATGGCACCACTGGATATGAAGAAGCTGCTGCACAGGGGTTATGGGCGGGTGCCAATGCCGCCCTTAAGTCAAAAGGCGAAGAACAAGATTTCATTCTTGATCGAGCCGATGGCTATATGGGGGTGATGGTCGATGATTTGATTACCAAAGGACTGAACGAACCCTATCGTATGTTCACGTCACGCGCTGAATATCGCTTACATTTACGGGCCGATAATGCTGATCGTCGCGTTTGTCCTCTTGGTCGCGCTGTAGGTTTAGTGGGAGATGATCGTTGGGCGCTCTATCACGCAAAAGAGCAAACGATGAACTACTGGTCTGACTTAATGGAAAATTTATTGATCAGTCCGACAAAACTAAAACAGCATGGTATTCCGATAAATCAAGATGGTGTTAAACGGTCTGCCAAAACATTATTGGGTTTTTCACACATAGATTTAAAAGATTTGATTGCTATTTGGCCGGAAGTGGCTGATATGCCCGCTGATATTGCAGAGCAGATCAGTATTGATGCGCAATATTCCAGTTATATGGACCGACAAGAAGCAGATATCATGGCCTTTCGTAAGGATGAAGCACTTCGCATCCCCGATAATCTTGATTTTCATGACATACCAGGCTTGTCAAACGAACTTATTGATAAGTTTGAAACCGCCCGCCCTGCCACATTAGGTGCGGCCTCACGTATATCTGGCGCAACCCCAGCTTCACTTACACTGCTGTTACGTCATGTTAAGCGCCTTGAAAAACGCAAGGCCTCTTGATCATGTCAGGTGTTGATGTGTTTACCCAAGTCTATCCTGATGTTTCACGTGAAATATTGAAGGATCTTGAGATATATGCTGAAACTTTGGTAAAATGGCAAAAACAGATTAACTTGGTTGGCCCGAAGACCATTCCGGAACTTTGGTTGCGCCATTTTGTTGATTCAGCGCAGGTTCACTTTAAGGTTAATGAACTTTTAGGCCCCAATCCCGAGCGCCGATGGTTAGATTTTGGTGCAGGTGCGGGGTTCCCGTCCTTAGTGATATCGATCTTGGGCGGAGGAGTTGTCTATCCGTGTGAAAGTGTTGGTAAAAAATGCAGCTTCATGCGCACGATATTGCGTGAAACCTCGGCAATAGGTGAAGTTAAGCAGGGCCGTATTGAAGACTTATCACCCTTCCCTGTTGATATTATTACCAGTCGTGCCTTAGCCACCATCAATATCTTGCTGACCTATAGTGAAAAGTTTTTGTCTGATGGTGTTGAGCTTTGGCTTTTAAAAGGCCGTAATTGGCACGAAGAGGTGGCTGAGGCCGAAAAGAGATGGATGTTTCACGTGGAACATTTCACCAGTGTTGTTGAAGAAGATTCTGTTCTTTTACGCTTAACCAACGTATCTCGTGCTTGATTAGAACCTGTTGCTGTGGCACGGTTTGCGCCTTATTGGTGAGGGAGCAAAGCCATGGATCAAGACACATTTAACAAACATGCCCATGAAATGGTTGATTGGATGAGTGATTACTTATCCAATATTGAGCAATATCCAGTACGATCGCAGGTAAAGCCAGGGGAAATTGCTGGGCAATTGCCCGTATCTGCGCCTTTATTGGGTGAATCTATGGATCAAATCTTTGCTGATTTCAAAAAAACCATTATTCCTGGCATCACCCATTGGCAGCATCCCAATTGGTTTTCTTTTTTTCCAGCTAACAGTTCAAACCCTAGTGTTTTAGCAGAAATGCTAACAGCAACGATGGGCGCGCAATGCATGTTGTGGGAAACATCGCCTGCTGCAACAGAATTAGAGATTCGAGTGTTAGATTGGTTACGCCAGATGATCGCGCTGCCTGCAGGGTTTCATGGAGTTATCCAAGATACGGCCTCTTCGGCAACATTTTGCGCCATATTGGCGGCGCGAGAACGGGTAATGGATAATAACTGTAAGGAAAAAGGCCTGTTTGGGCAAAAGCCTATGCGGGTTTATGCTTCTGCCGAGGCACATTCATCCATTGATAAAGCCGTAATTATGGCGGGAATTGGCCTTGATAATCTGGTTCGGGTGCCTGTGGATGAAGATCGCGCTATGAAGGTGGATACTTTGGTACGTTTAATTAAAGAAGATCGTGCAAAGGGCTATGTTCCTACCTGTGTGATAGGGGTTTTGGGGGGCACATCGGTTGGTGCGGTTGATCCTTTAAGTGATATTGGTGTGGTTGCCCAAAAAGAAGGTCTTTATTATCATATTGATGCGGCTTGGGCGGGAACCGCGCTTATTTTGCCTGAATATCAGTATTTAATGGCAGGGGCAGAGAATATTGATAGCTTTGTGTTTAATCCCCATAAATGGATGTTAACCAATTTTGATTGTACGGCGCATTTTGTGAAAGACTCCCGCTCCTTAACCAATGCTCTTTCAATTCAACCAGCTTATTTGAAAACTCGTGAAGGGGGGCAGGTAACAGATTTTCGTGACTGGGGAGTGCAGCTTGGTCGTCGGTTTAGGGCCTTAAAGCTGTGGTTTGTCATTCGCTCATACGGCTTGGCAGGCTTGCAGCATTTTGTGCGCCAGCACATCGCTTGGGCCATAGAACTAGCCGAAGCCATTAGCAAAGCCCCTCATTTTGAGGTGGTTACCCAACCATCCTTTTCTTTGTTAAGTTTTAGATATGCCCCTAAAGGCGTTGAAGGCCAAGCATTAAGTGATTTGAACGATAAACTCATTCAAACCATCAATGATAAGGGCAAAACATATCTTACAAGAACTGTTGTCGATGGTGAAGTTGTGATTCGATTCTCCATTGGTTCACAAAAAACTGAGCGTCATCATGTTTTTGATACATGGGACCATATTAAAGAGGTCGCAAGTAGCTTGTAGGAACTAGATAAAGAGTGTTTCACGTGAAACGGCGATGTGTGACTAACCACATGAATTTGCATCAGAATTTAGCGCACTTTAAAAGTACATAGTTAAACCGTTTGAATAAAATAAAAAAACACCTGTTGAATGGGTCTTTTTTCATGATTACGACTTGTTTTTGTAGGGGAATTAAGGAATTATGAAATCTGTGGTTAGCCACTGTAGTGGGGTTAAGTAGAAATATAATAACAATAACAATGGGTTAGGTTGTTTTGCTTGGGTGAATATTCGATAAGGTTTCCTTTCAAAGCTTCTAATTTAAGCCTTAATAAACTGGGTTAAGTGACTGTAATGACAAGTAAAAATACAAAAATTATCTCTGTTGCTAATCAAAAAGGGGGGGTCGGTAAAACCACAACCTCGATCAATTTAGCAACGGCCATGGCTGCGGTAAAAAAAACCGTTCTGTTGCTTGATCTTGATCCTCAAGGTAATGCCTCAACTGGGTTGGGGATTGATCGTGATCAACGCGACTTAACTTCTTATGAGGTGGTCTTGGGTGACTGCGGTGTTGCTGAGGCTATCTTATCAACTGAAATTCCAGGGCTGGACATTGTTCCCTCCACTGTCGACTTGTCGGCGGCTGAGTTGGATTTGATGCAAATGGACGATCGTAATTATCAACTTAAAAATGCTTTTGATGTTGAAGGTGTTTTTGATGCTTATGATTATGTCATCATTGATTGTCCGCCTTCTTTGTCGCTTTTAACCATTAATGCCTTAGTCGCATCACACTCTGTTTTGGTTCCATTGCAGACAGAGTTTTTTGCCTTGGAGGGTTTAAGCCAGTTGTTAAAGACAATAGAACTTGTGCAAGCCAACTTTAACAAAGGGCTTGATATACAAGGTATTGTGCTAACCATGTATGACAAGCGCAATAAGTTGTCATTGCAAGTGGCTGAAGATGTTCGTGATTATTTGGGTGATAAAGTGTTTAAAACGGTCATTCCTCGTAATGTTCGTATGTCTGAAGCGCCGTCGCACGGCAAACCTGCCCTGCTTTATGATCATACTTGTGCTGGTTCACAGGCTTATATTGCGTTGGCGCGCGAACTTTTAAAGAAAATGCCAGATGATAGCAACAGCGCAGCGGCTTAACAAAAAATAATAACCTATTGATATATAGTAATTAAGTGAGACAAGATTTATGACACAAAAAGCACGCAAAGGATTGGGGCGCGGACTATCATCCCTATTAGGCGAAGACAAAACCGCTGCGCAAAATACCGCTGCGGGAAAAACGCTGGGTAGCGATGGTCAACAAAAACTACCCATTGCGTTTTTAAAGCCTAATCGCTGGCAGCCACGTTATCGCTTTGACGATAGTGCGGTAGAAGAATTAGCCGATTCATTGGCAGAGCATGGGATTATCCAACCTATTTTGGTGCGTAAATTGGGTGCTGATGATTATGAAATTATCGCTGGTGAGCGCCGTTGGCGGGCGGCTCAAAAAGCAGGCCTTCATGATGTGCCAGTGGTTATTCGCGATTTAACGGATGAAGAATCGCTTGAACTGGCAATCATTGAAAATATCCAGCGGGAAAGCTTAACCGCGGTGGAAGAAGCCAAAGGTTACAAGCGCTTAATGGATGACTTTAAACATACCCAAGAAAAAGTTAGCCAAATGGTGGGGAAATCCCGCAGTCATGTGGCAAACCTTTTAAGGCTGTTGTCATTGCCATCATCAGTACAAGACTTGGTCGATGAGGGTGATCTTTCTATGGGTCATGCCCGTGCGTTGATCGGTCATGCTAATGCTGCAAGTTTGGCAAAAGAGATCGTCAAAAAAGGACTGAATGTTCGTCAGACTGAAGCACTTGTAAAGCCGACTGCTGGCACAGGAAAGTCTGGATCGACATTGAAAGCGGCGGCGGGAACGGAAAAAGATGCAGATACTCGTGCTCTTGAACGCGATTTGACAGATGCTTTGGGTTTGGCTGTTGAGATTAATCACAAGGGTGAAGCTGGCCAATTGATTATTAGTTATAAAACCTTGGAACAATTGGATGATGTGTTAGAAAAATTAAATCCATCCAATTATTAAAGGGACTAGATAGAGAAGAAGGAAAGTGGCTTAAAGAAGCCGCTTTTTTTGTGTTTTAACAGCAATCGTAATCAGCGCTTAAGTTATTGTATTTATGGTATTTATTATGGATTGTTTAGTACTAATATATATCATAATGAATACAAGGCTGTAAAACCATCCGTTTAAAAACCTAATGCTAACTGTCATGATAAATTTATGTGGTTTTATTATACCACAAATTAGCGGGCGGCGCGTGCCGCACTGGTGGCTAATCTGGCACAAACACGATTGGCGATAGAGGCATCTGGCATGCCAGTGGTTTTGCATTGCGTTTCCGCTTCAAGAATAATTGCCAAGGCTTGGTTCAATCGTGTTTTGGTCCAGCGATAAAGTTGGCCTTTAAAAATGTCTTGTTCGTTATAAAAAATCGGTGGGCGTAATTTTTTCATGGCCATGTCGGCAGACATGCCTTCTTCCATCAATCCTTTAACGAAATGTAATTGTGTAAGGCGTCGTTGCAGAGTACGCAAGATCGCAATAGCATTTTCGCCTTGCACCATGGCGCGTTCTAACAACATGTCTAAGTTTTTCACTTGGCCACTAGCAACCGCATTGGAAATATCAAACAGTGCAAGTTTTGCTGAATCACCAATGAGATAAGTCACTAATTCAAGGGTAACCATGCGATCATCATCGCCTAATTTATACATGATAATTTTATCAAGTTCTGACCGGCTGACCAATCGATCACTTCCTAGATTAGCCACCAAATATTGAATAGCTGCTGGTTCTGCTTGTAGGTTAGCATCTTGAAACATCTGATGAATTAAGCCTTGTAGGTCTGATTGTTTATCCGCATAACAAGGAATAGCTAGCGCTGTTTTTGACGCTTCAAAAGTTTTTCGTAGTTTTGATGTGGGTTTTAAATCACCCGCTGTAATAACCAGTAGGTTTTCACCGCCATCGGTATCAAGCGCAATGTCAATCGCTTTGAAAGCAGATCTATCCCCAGCATTATCCAATCGAATTAAGCGCCGTCCGCCCATGAGAGAGAAACTTGCCAGTTCATCAGCTAGTAGGCTGGAGTGTTCAGCAATATCATCAAGGCTAGGGCTGACCACATTGAAGGGGTCGTTTAAATTATCAACAACTTGTTTGGAAATAAGGTCTGCGCGTTCACGTACTAAACCAGCATCTTGGCCATATACCAGCACTGCTTTAAACGCAGGATTGAGCTTTTTAAGATTGGCATTGATATCAGCAGTTTTGGCTTTAACCATGAAAGAGAACCCCAAGAATAAGTTAGTCAATTAATCCTAGTCTTGTTTGTTTTTAAAGTAAAAGCCTAAACGTGTGACAATGGTATTTGAAATTTGTTCTGCGGTGCGGATAAGCGCGTCTTGATAAGCGCTAAGGTTAGCAAAGTCAGACGAGACCAAATCATAGGTCATATTAGAGCTGGCATTACCTTCATACACAGGCTGTTTACTATCTAGATCAATGAGCTGAAAACTTGCTTCAAGGCGAAGGTTTTCTCGGGTTACAGAGTTATCATCACGGAAACCAAAGCCCTGTCTTTGTTCATTAAGGTTAACAATCAAGCGATATTTGCTGTCCCCATTTTCGCCACGGGGTGTTAAGTGATCAAGTAAATCATTGCGTAAAATTTGACCGATACGATTGGGAATGGGAGCAATCTCAATGCGGTCAAAGGTTGCCAACAAGGCGTTTTGGCCATTGTCTTGTTGTTGATAAAGGGGCGTAAAGCCACAGGCAGCCATTGTGAAGGTAACAACCATTAGCGTTAGAAGTTTTATCTGACGGTAAGTGGTGATTTTCCCTATATTTTGCTGTCTGGGCATCTATTTTGAAACCTTTAATTAGTTGGCGACAATGTTGACAATTTTGTTAGGCACACAAATAACCTTACGAACGGTTTTACCAGCAATATGATGCTGTACTTTTTCTGAGGCAAGGGCAGCTTTTTCCATATCATCTTTGGGGCAATCAACTGGTAAATCAATGGTATCACGTAATTTCCCCATTACCTGTACTGCAATGGTAACACTATCATCGGTTAAATAGTCTTCAATAACTGATGGCCAAGGTTCATCGGCTAATAGGCCGGAGTTGCCAGCCATTTTCCATAATTCTTCAGCCATGTGCGGGGTCATAGGGGCAACCAATTTAATTAATGTTAAGGCAGCTTCACGAGTGGCAAAGTCAGCACCTTCACCCTCTGCGCCATTGTTAAGCGCGTTACTAAATTCATGTAAGCGTGCCACTGCCTTGTTGAAATGGAAATCTTCAATATAACTGGCCACATCACGAATGGCGCGGTGAGTTTGACGTCTTAGGTCCAGCGCACTGTCAGAGAAGTTGCTAGGTTCAGCACTGTCTGTGCCCTTTGATAAAACGTCACTAGCCAAACGCCATACTTTTTGTACGAAGCGATAGGCACCTTCAATGCCGCTGTCGCTCCACAATAAGTCTTTTTCTGGTGGGCTGTCTGATAACATGAACCAGCGTGCCGTATCGGCCCCATATTGTTCAATAATGTCTGCAGGGTCGACGACGTTTTTCTTGGATTTTGACATTTTTTCATAACGGCCCTGCTCAACCGTGGCGCCATTATCAATGCGTACAAACGTTCCGTCGATTTCTTCACGAACGTCTTCGGGTAAAACCCAGCTACCATCTTGGTCTCGGTAAGTTTGGTGGTTTACCATGCCTTGTGTAAACAGGCCTTTAAAGGGTTCGGTAACTTCCAGTCTACCACATTTTGCCAAGGCTTTGGTGAAGAAGCGGGCATAAAGCAGGTGAAGAATGGCGTGTTCAATACCACCAATATATTGATCAACGGGCAACCAATAATCGGCGGCCGTTTTATCAAACGGTTTATCGTCGGTGCGGGGTGAGCAAAAACGCGCAAAATACCAGCTACTATCAACGAAGGTATCAAAAGTGTCAGTTTCACGAACTGCTGGTTTAGAGCAATTCGGGCAATCAACATGCTTCCATGTCGGGTGATGATCCAGTGGGTTGCCCGGTTTGTCAAAAGTGGCGTCAGTTGGTAATTTAACCGGTAATTGGTCTTGTGGTACAGGAACCTGACCACAATCATCGCAGTAAATAATTGGAATTGGACAGCCCCAATAACGTTGGCGGCTCACACCCCAATCACGTAAACGCCACGTAATCGTACCTTCACCAACACCGTCTTTTTCTAATTTGGCAATCATGGTTTTAAGGGCTTCCCCCTGTTCCATGCCATCTAAATAATCAGAGTTAAACATTTTACCAGGGCCTGTATAGGCCTCATCAGCAATGTCAAAGCTGCTGGCATCAGCATCATCTGGCAACACAACAGGTGTAACGGGCAAGCCATATTTGCGGGCAAAATCAAGGTCGCGTTGGTCATGCCCGGGGCAGCCGAAAATTGCGCCAGTGCCATAATCCATCAACACAAAATTTGCTACATAAATTGGTAATTCTTGGCTAGGGTTAGCGGGGTTCAGGGCCCGTAATCCGGTATCAAAGCCTTGCTTTTCTGCCTTTTCAATTTCTTCTGCTGACGTGCCACCCTTGCGGCATTCTTCAATGAAGGTTTGTAAGTCAGGATTGTTTTTGGCTACCGCTGCTGCCAGTGGGTGATCAGCGGCAATTGCCATAAAGCTGGCACCAAACAAGGTGTCTGGGCGGGTGGTGAAAATTTCTAACGTATCTTCACGGTCTTTTAGTGGGAAAAAGATTTTGGCCCCGCGTGATTTGCCAATCCAGTTTTCCTGCATGATTTTAACTTTTTCAGGCCAGCGATCAAGGGTTTTCAAATCGGCCAATAATTCTTCAGCAAACTCGGTGGTTTTGAAGAACCAGTGGTTCATTTGCCTGCGCTCAACCGGTGCGCCTGAGCGCCAACCACAGCCATCGATTACTTGTTCATTGGCAAGAACGGTATGATCAACAGGGTCCCAATTAACCCATGCTTCTTTCTTATAAGCCAAGCCATTGGCTAAAAATTCAAGAAAGATTGATTGTTGTTGGGCATAATATTCAGCATCACAAGTGGCAAATTCACGGCTCCAATCAATGGAAAGGCCCACTTGTTTGAGCTGGTCACGCATGGTTGCAATGTTTTCATAGGTCCATTTGCCGGGATCAACCTTCTTTTCAAAGGCGGCATTTTCAGCGGGCAAACCAAAAGCATCCCAGCCCATTGGATGAAGAACATTATAGCCTTTGGCGCGTTTATAGCGGGCGATTACATCACCAAGGGTATAGTTGCGAACATGGCCCATGTGAATGCGGCCCGAAGGATAGGGAAACATTTCCAACACATAATATTTTTCTTTATCGCTTTGATGGTCGACCTCAAAGGTTTTGTCATTGGCCCAAACTTGTTGCCATTTGTTTTCAATTTCACCAGCGTTATAGCGTGTCATGGTTAGCAATCCCTCATAGCACAGAACAATCTCAGAAGTTTAATGCTGAGATCGTTGTGTGCCAATGTCTTTTTCGAAAAATAGTTAATTTAAAACGGCTTAGTCTAATGTGCGAATGCGCAATTCGCGAGCACGAACTAGAATAGCCTCTTCCAGCTTAAGTGCCGTTCCCGCTTGAACAGGGGCAGCTACCCAATTGCCCTCGTTTAACACTTGGCGGAACACTTCAACCCGTACCGCATCAGCGCGCAAATTTTTATCCAGAATATAAACGGTTACACGAATACGCTCTTCAGGGGCGTCTGGCGTGGTCATCCAATCACTGTTAATGATGCCAGCGCGTGAATCAACCTGTTGGATGGGAAATTTGGAGGTTGTGTCTAATGCTGCACGCCATAAATAGCCATTAAAACCAAGTGTAACGGTTTGGTCTTGAAGGCTGGCTTCGCTTACACCGCCTGTGGCTTCATCACTTTCAAATAATGAGCCAACGGTTCCGCATGCTGATAAACTAAAAATCCCCAAAGCCACCAAAGCCATACGTGATTTGTTCAATAATGTGTTCATGGAAAGTAACATTCCTATTTTTAATTTTAATACTTTAAGGGTCGAGTCTTTTTGGTTTTTTAGAAGACACCCCTTAAAGCGATAAATTCTGTTTTGTTTCCTTGTTTATAAACAAGGTTGTTAAGGAACTCTAGCCTTATCTTTGTCGATTTTGTGGCGAAAACACCACATTGTAAACTTTTTCTTATTATATATCGACTATCATACATTAATTGGGGTCTTGAGTTTGAATTTGAACCCTGCAACATTACATGTAAGTTGTGGGTCACTTTAAATGGACCTAGTAAGAAAAAGAGTAATTATCGGGCGGTTTTATGAAACCTGTGTTCAACAAAGCAATGATGATTGGTGTGTCGCTTTTAGCGCTTGGCTTTGGCTCAGCCCATGCAGCAACAAACATTACTGTTAAGAACACAACGGTTCCTGAACTTGGTGCTTTTGATGATAAACGTTTTTCTAAATCAGGCGTTTTGAAAGAGCTGGACCTTTTCCAATCGTATAAGAAAGCCAATGTAGGTGAGAAGAACGCCTCTGACGGTAATGTGCCTGACAAACTTTCTGAAATTTCTTTGGCCTTCCATGGTCGAAAAAAACAAAAAGAACCTGGCTTCCTTTATTTTTCCGAACAGAAAAATGAAGCGGTTGATGTTAGTGCTAGTTTAGCCCCGAAAAACTCGTTAAGTTTGCGCTCACGTAGCCTAGCTGCCGTTGAAACCCAGGTTGATGCATCAACCCCTGCTCTTTTGTCGGTGCCATCCAATGCCCTTGCAACAGATCGTGCCGCTGGACAATTCTCGGGCGGTATGGTGTCATTAAACTATGGTATTCGCGGCAATGGTCTTGAAGATGAAGAATCGTCGGGTCTAGATCTGGGTGTAAAATCCAGCGTACAAATTTTACCGGTTGATACCTTGTCTGCCACGCAGCAAAGCACAGGCCTTGGCTTATCACAAACCACTTATGACGTTGACTTTACCGTTGGTTATGCAGGGGTTAACTTGGCCGCTGGTATTCGCCGCGAAGAAGGCTTGATGTCGGCTGATGGATTTGATGTTGGCGTGGCCTTTATGGGGGATAACTTTTCTACCAGCTTGATGTTGGGTGAATATGAACAAGGCGAGCGCAGCCTCTTTAACCTGCGCGCTGGCAATCCTGATAAGTTCCAATCTGTGCGTTTGGGTGCGTCTTATTATCTTGGCTCAGCTTTCAGTCTAACCGGTGGTATCCGTTATGATAACTATGGCTCTGAATTGCATCTTCGTGGTTATGGCGCCAATCGTTCGATGTTCTATCTAGGAACCAGCCTGCGCTTCTAAGGCCTTTAACCATTTTTTACAAAAAATCTGAAATGGCAGCATATCCCTTTACTTGGGGAATATGGTTTAACTGTTTGAAATTTTCACGGGTCACACCGCCTAGGGCATAAATTGGTTTGTGGCTGGCGCGGGCGATATCTTCAAGGCCCGCCAAACCCAAGGTTGTCTCGCCGATATGGCTTTTGGTTGGAAAAATGGGAGAAACAAATAGGGCCGAAAGGCGTGGATGGTTAAGGTGAGATAGCGATGACAAGCCATGGCAAGAGGCTGTGATCATCCAATAGTCTGGCATATCATCTAGGTCAAAGCGATAAAGAATTTTTTCAGATAAATGAACGCCATTGGCAGCAACTGCCTTGGCTAAATCGGGGTCCCCTGCTATTAAAAACGGGCGTTTGTCTTGTTGGCATTGGGAGGCTATGGTCTCCGCCCGATTGCGACGTTGAATTGGGTCTAAGCGATAATCGCGCATGATAACGCCACAGTCCCGTGGTAGTGTTTTGATGATGTCTTCGGGCTTGTTTATGCGGTTATCATCGGTTAAAAACCAAGCAGATGGCAATGCCGCTTGTTGGTTTTTATTTAATTGGCTGTGGTTATATTTTTCGCTCATGGGGAAAATTTAACGTGCAACAGGGTTGATCACAAGCGCAAACTAGAAAGATGCACAAAGATGTCACAGGTTGATGAGAATTTAGCAAAAGTGAAACAGTCGCTCATAAAGGCGTTGGCATCAACCAAGCGCTCTGAAAATGAGTGCCAGCTTATTGCTGTCTCTAAGGTTCAGCCCAATGAAAAGTTACAAGATGCCCTCACGGCGGGGCACCGTGTTTTTGGGGAAAATAAAGTTCAAGAAGCGCAGCAAAAATGGCCAGCTTATCAACAGCAATTTGATGGCGTTGAGTTGCATTTAATTGGCAGTTTGCAAACCAATAAAGCCAGCGATGCAGTGGCTTTGTTTGATGTTATTCAAACCGTTGATCGCCCCAAATTAGCCCGCATTCTAAAAAAAGAAATGGCCGCGCAAGGCAAAAATGTACGGCTTTATATTCAGGTCAACACTGGCGAAGAAGAGCAAAAAGGTGGTGTTATGCCTGCTGATTTGCCAGAGTTATTAACCCTTTGCCGAGAAGAATTGGGTCTGGAGATTGAAGGCCTGATGTGTATTCCCCCCATCGATGATGAACCAGCCTTCCATTTTGCTTTGTTGAAAAAACTGGCAGCGCGTCATGGTTTGGCAAAACTGTCCATGGGTATGAGCAGTGATTATGAATTAGCCGCGCAAATGGGTGCTCATTATGTGCGCGTCGGCACGGCCGTTTTTGGTGAACGTGATTATTCATAAAGCGTTTCTGTAAAATATTCAGTCTATGGTCTTTTCGTGAATACGAATGATGGTGCCATTGTCTACATTTTTTAAAATATCCAACAGATCATTTTGGTCAAAAGCGATGCAGCCCATTGTGGGTTTGTACCCAAGGCGCGCCACGTGGATGAAAATGGCACTGCCTAAATCACGCTTGCTGGGGCCATCATTGTGGGATGTGACAAGGATGATGTTATAAAGATTGTCGTCGCGCCATAATTTTTCGGCACTAACATTTGTTGGGTGTTTCACGGCTTGGTTATAAAGTGGGTCACCGACTTGGTCACACCAACCATCATTTTCTTCCAAAGATGTCAGTGTTAAGGCTGTTACGGGCTTAGATAAGCGATCAGCCCGGTAAAACCCGTATTTCACTTGATAAATACCCGCTGGTGTTTTGGCATCGCCCTCACGCCCGTCAACCGCATTAATGACACCAGACTTGCCCAAGGCACAGTCATAATGTTTGCCCTGCCAAAGGGCCGTGCCTTTGGTTGGATCGCTAGATTTTGGAAACACATGTAATATAGAAGCAGCCAAAAAAATTCCCCGTTAACATAAAAGCGTTATACGGGGAAAGTGGGACAAGTTTGGATCTTTGTAAAGGGCAATTCCTTTTTTCAAAGCACACAAAGCATTGCAGATACTATGCCAATCTCACTTAAGTTTATGGTTAGGGTGGGTGGCGCCCTTTGTGGGTAAAACACAATATATAGGTGCTTTAAGGACAAGGCATTGGTTTATATAGTGTAAATAGACCATTAAATTATGCGGCATAACTATGTGTAGGAGCCAATATAAGGGCAGCCTTGGTCAAAAGTGTTATGGTGCTGGTTATGATAAGTCGGGGTATATTATAGTAAGTGGCCCGTGCGGGCCTTTTTGGTGGTCAAATAATGATCATTATGCTGGTTACTAGGAAAATGATGCGCCACCCGTTCTACCACATCAAATCCTGCGCCTTTCAGGGCTGAAACCTTCAAGGGGTTGTTGGTTAGTAGGCGAATGGATTTAATGTGTAAATGTTTGAGCATTTGAATGGCAGGGGTGAAGATACGTTCATCCACCTCAAACCCCAAGCGAAGATTGGCGTCAACTGTGTCAAAACCTTGATCTTGCAGGGCATAGGCTTTTAGTTTGGCAGGTAGGCCAATGCCACGACCTTCTTGTGCTAAATAAAGCAACACACCGCCGCCCTCGTTGGCGATGGTTTTGATCGCGCCTTTTAATTGGTCCCCGCAATCACATTTTAAGGATGCCATCAGGTCACCAGTGAAACATTCTGAATGCAGGCGCATCAGGACTGGTTTTGATAAATCGGGCTTGCCAATGATCAGCGCCATATGTTCCATACCCCCATCCATGGGGCGGAACATGGTGACGATGGTGTCTTCTGAATGTTCTAACGGTACATGGGCGCGGGCAACCAATTTAAGCGGTTGTTGCTGTGGTGGTGTCAGGGCTGTTTCATCTAGGTTGAGCGATAAGACACCGGTCATATTTGGGGCTTTTGGGTCAACAGGCACCATTAATCCCGTTGGCAATAGACGCGCCGCTTTGGTAAGTGTTAGACAGGCTTGAGAAAGGCTGTTTTCATGTTCTGATAATCGTTTGAAAGGGCCACGTAAGGGGTGATCAAGGTCAAGATGGGGTTCAGATAAGTCGTGTAGATCTTTTAACGACCAGTCAGACGGT